>JAENXB010000018.1 GCA_016649785.1 Flavobacteriaceae bacterium | reverse complement strand
CTCTCCTTCCCTGATGCTTTTTAAATGATTGGCAGAGATCTCAATTCCACGGATAAAAAATTCGGAAGAATCGAGAAAAATTTGCGATGCCACACTCCCCACACTTTCTGCCAAAGCTACGGTAGCTCCTCCGTGCAAAACCCCATCAGGTTGATGTACTTTTGAATTTACAGGCATTCTGGCGGTAACGAAATCTTCACCAATATCTATAAATTCAATATTCAGGGTTTCCATCAAAGTGTTTTTGCACATTGCATTGCATTTTGCAAGTATTTCTTCTTTCTTCATCCTAATAAGATTGTTTACTTTGTAAAAATACAAAACCAAAAAGAATGAATACAGCAGAAAAACAGGTTTCTTATCAAATCACCAATACTTACAGCACTTTAAACCATTTTACCCCGAAGACAAAAAACGTTTGGGTCGTATTTCACGGACTTGGATATTTAAGTCGGTATTTTTTAAAGTATTTCAAGAAATTAAATTCAGAAGAAAACTACATTATTGCACCGCAGGCTCAATCAAAATATTATCTGGACGAGAAATACAAACATATTGGCGCTTCCTGGCTTACCAAAGAAAATACCGAAGTGGAGATAAATAATGTTTTGAATTATCTGGAAGAAGTTTACAAAGCCGAAAATCTTCAAAATGCTCCCAATTTGATTATTCTGGGATTTTCACAAGGGGTTTCAATGGCAACGCGTTGGGTAGCGCGAAATAAGGTTGAATGTCCACAACTCGTTTTATGTTCGGGCAAAATTCCTGTTGAACTTAAATCCGAAGATTTTGAATTTCTTAAAAATACCAATTTTTCATTTATTTATGGAACCAAAGACGAATATTTAAAGGAAGGAATTATTGAAGTTGAGGCAGAAAGACTGAAAAATTTATTTCCGGAGAATCTGAAAATTATTCCTTTTAAAGGTGGCCACGAGCTTAATAAAAACTTAATTCACCAACTTGTTCAGGTGTAGAATTGAGATCAGGTATATTATATGAATATAAAGAGAATAAAAAAGGCTTCCATTTTTAAAAATATTGGTCCCGGCTTCCTTCTGGCGGGAGCTGCCATAGGAGTTTCACATTTGGTACAGTCCACAAGGGCGGGTGCCGATTATGGATTTATACTTATTTGGGCATTAATTCTTGCCTGTGTTTCCAAATATCCTTTTCTGGAATTTGGCCCAAGATATGCGGCAGGAACCGGAAATCACCTTATTACCGGGTATAAAAAACTGGGGGTTTTCCCCTATTGGATTTATATAATAATTACCGTAGGAAGTATGTTTATTATCCAGGCAGCCGTTACCATAGTTACGGCCGGACTTGCAGAGCGTTTGTTTGGATTTGGCTGGTCTCCTTTTGTATGGAGCGTCGTATTATTGGGTTCTTGTATTGCTTTATTGTTGGTAGGAAAATACCCCGCGCTGGATAAAAGCATGAAAATTATTGTCACCTTTTTAACTATTGCTACTTTGGCAGCAGTGGTTATGGCATTTGGTGCCGGGACAACCTCACAAGCCCTGAATACTCCTTCCCCAACTTTATGGACTTCAGCCAGCCTGGCATTTATTATCGCATTTATGGGATGGATGCCTATTCCTCTGGATGCATCAGTATGGCATTCTATATGGACCAAAGAAAAATCCCATCAAACCAAACACAAACCCTCTTTAAAAGAAGCCTTTTTAGATTTTAACGTTGGTTATTTATCTGCGGTATTTGTTGGCATATTATTTTTCCTGTTGGGAGTCCTGGTGATGTTTGGAAGCGGCACGACCTTTTCGGGCAACAGTGTGGAATTTTCCTCCCAATTGGTGGAACTCTATGGAAAAACATTAGGTGAATGGAGCAAACCAATTATTTCCATCGCAGCATTTATTACCATGTTAAGCACAACTTTAACCGTAACCGATGCCTATCCCCGGGTAATTTCTGAATTGCGGAATCCGGAAAAGGACACTCCAAAAGACCAGAAAGAAAAGTGGAACATTTACAAGATCAGTGTTTTTATAATTCCTGTATTGTCTTTGTCTATTCTCTTTTTTCTGTCGGGATCCTTTACGCTTTTAGTGGATTTCGCCGCGGGATTGTCATTCCTCTCTGCTCCTTTTCTGGCCTGGTTTAATTATAAGCTGGTTACCGGAAATCACATGAAAGAGGAAGATCGCCCGGGAATAAATTACCGGATCTTTAGTTTGGCATGCTTTGGTTTACTGGTGTTCTTTAACCTGGTTTATGTGTATTATAATTTTATTTACTGACCTTTCAACCTATTATTTTGGGGTGAAGAATATCCACATTAGAAAGGGATTTTGAATTTTGAATACAAAAAAAAACGCAATCAACCCCGATAGCTATCGGGAGATTGCGTTTTTTTGTTTTTAAAGCCCTCCCCTTTCGGGGGAGGGTTGGGAGGGGGCTTATTTTACTTCCTCAAAGTCAACGTCTTCAACATCATCAGCTTGTTTTGAGCTATCGCTTTCTCCGTTTTCGCTTCCTGGTGCACCTTCTGCTCCAGCTGCTCCACCCTGAGTTTCGGCTTGTGCTTTGTACATTTCCTCTGAAGCTACTTTCCAGGCTTCGTTGATCTTATCCAAAGCCGGTTGAATAGTTGTAATTTCCTTAGTTTCATAAGCTTTTTTCAACTCTTCCAATGCTTCTTCAATTGGTTTTTTCTTATCGTCAGATAATTTATCCCCAAATTCTTTCAACTGTTTTTCAGTTTGAAAAATAAGTGCATCAGCTTCATTCAGCTTTTCAACTTTTTCTTTCGCTGCTTTATCAGCTTCGGCATTTACTTCAGCATCCTCCTTCATCTTTTTGATCTCTTCTTCTGTCAATCCTGAAGATGCTTCAATTCTGATATCCTGAGTTTTATTGGTTGCCTTATCGGTTGCACTAACTTTAATGATCCCGTTTGCATCAATATCGAAAGTCACTTCAATTTGAGGTGTTCCTCTTTGAGAAGGTGGAATTCCATCAAGGTGGAACCTTCCAATTGTTTTGTTATCTGTAGCCATTGGGCGTTCTCCCTGCAATACATGGATCTCAACTGATGGTTGATTATCTGAAGCGGTAGAGAATACCTGTGATTTCTTGGTTGGAATGGTTGTGTTTGATTCGATTAATTTGGTCAAAACACCACCCATTGTTTCAATACCTAAAGAAAGTGGCGTAACATCAAGAAGTAAAACATCTTTTACATCTCCACTTAATACTCCACCTTGAATAGCAGCTCCAATTGCAACAACTTCATCCGGGTTCACACCTTTAGAAGGTTTTTTTCCGAAGAAAGCTTCAACTTCTTCCTGAATTTTAGGAATTCTGGTTGAACCACCAACTAGGATTACTTCGTCAATATCGCTTTTTGAAAGACCTGCATCATCCAATGCCTTTTTAACTGGAGCCATTGAACGTTTGATCAAATCGTCTGACAATTGTTCAAATTTGGCCCTGGTCAAAGTTTGCACAAGGTGTTTAGGTCCTGATGCTGTAGCTGTAACGTATGGCAAATTGATCTCTGTTTGAGAAGAAGAAGACAATTCGATTTTGGCTTTTTCTGCGGCTTCTTTAAGACGTTGCAACGCCATAGGATCATTTCTAAGGTCGATATCTTCAGCTTTTTTGAAATCATCTGCAAGCCAGTCTATGATCACCTCATCAAAATCATCCCCACCTAGGTGAGTATCTCCGTTTGTAGACAATACTTCAAAAACCCCATCACCCAATTCAAGGATAGAGATATCAAAAGTACCACCACCAAGGTCATATACAGCGATTTTTTGATCGATGGATTTTTTATCAAGTCCATAAGCCAAAGCTGCTGCAGTTGGCTCGTTGATGATCCTTCTCACTTTTAGACCGGAAATTTCACCGGCTTCTTTAGTCGCTTGTCGCTGAGCATCGTTAAAATAAGCAGGAACGGTAATAACCGCTTCGGTTACATCATGTCCCAAATAATCTTCAGCGGTTTTTTTCATTTTCTGCAAAATCATTGCAGATAATTCTTGCGGGGTGTACATTCTTCCGTCTATATCTACCCTTGCAGTATCATTATCACCTTTCTTAACTATATAAGGAACACGTTTTGCTTCCTTAAGAGTTTCAGAATATTTATTTCCCATAAATCTTTTGATAGATGATATGGTTTTTGTTGGGTTGGTCACCGCCTGACGTTTTGCAGGGTCACCTACTTTAATTTCGCCGCCTTCTACAAATGCGATTACAGAAGGAGTGGTTCTTTTACCTTCGGCATTAGGAATTACCGTTGGTTCGTTACCTTCCATAACGGCAACGCATGAGTTGGTAGTACCTAAGTCAATTCCAATTATCTTGCTCATAACTTTATATGTTAATTTATAATATTGTTTCTATTTTACATTCAGTCTTAGACAATCATTATGCCACCGGAAAAATTATGACAGGATGGCATAATCAGGTATTATATGGCATTCCCACCTCTTTGAACTACTGAAAAAATGGAACTCAGGGAAATGTTTGGTTCGCTTTTTCCATCTTTTAACTTTTTTGAATTGAATGGATTCTGAAGGTTGAGAAGATTCTTCTATGCCTATTGAAGAGCAGCAGGTCTTTAAAATAGGATATAAGAATCCAATAAAAAATATAGCCTTACAATAACAAATCCCTATTTTTGTAAATTAATTACAGATTTAGGATGCAAAAAATAGAATGTATTAGTGTTTTTGATATGCTGAAGGTTGGGGTTGGCCCATCGAGTTCACATACCCTGGGGCCGTGGCGTGCTGCCCAACGCTGGCTTGAGGAATTGAAGCACAAAAACATCTTTGATGAAGTGGTGAGCATTCACATAGATCTTTACGGTTCGCTTTCGCTTACCGGAAAAGGACATGCGACAGATATCGCCGTAATGCTGGGGCTATGCGGTTTTGATCCCGTAAATATGGATCTCCAACTTATAGAGCCTGAAATACAAAAAATAAGGAATACGAAAACTATCAGCCTCAAAGGGGAAGAAACAATCGCTTTTGATGCAAAAGTACAGATAAAATTCATCCGCAAATTTCTCGAATTTCATCCCAACGGAATGATCTTTAGAGCTGAATTGAAAAACGGCAAAAAAAACGTTTCCTCCTTTTATTCAATTGGTGGAGGTTTTGTGGTAAAAGAAGAACGTAAAAATGCAAAACAGAAAATGGAAATTTTTAAAGGATTTCCGTTTCCCATTGAAAAAGCAACCGAGCTTCTCTCCTATTGCAAAAGCGAAAACAAATGTATTTCTGAAATTGTACTGGAAAATGAAAGGTCCCTGCGAAGCGATGAAGAAATAGACAAGGGATTGTGGCAAATCTGGCAAGTTATGCTGGAATCCATGTATACCGGTTGCCATACCGAAGGTACACTTCCCGGAGGTTTAAACGTACACCGTCGTTCCTTTGATATTCATAAACGACTTATAGGCGAATCAAAATACAATTCCCCCGAAGAATGGATAGAGGTTATCCGGAATACCGAGGTGAAATTCAGGCAGATCCTTAAATGGGTAAGTTGTTTGGCCATAAGCGTAAACGAGGTAAATGCTTCTCTAGGAAGGGTAGTAACCGCTCCAACTAATGGAAGTGCGGGCACTGTTCCTGCTGTTTTGATGTATTATATGGTAATTGAAAATCACGAGGCTACTTTTGAAGAGATCAAACGTTTTATGTTGGTAGCCGGTGAAATTGGCAGTTTATTTAAAAAAGGTGCCACAATTTCCGCCGCAATGGGCGGATGCCAGGCCGAGATAGGGGTTTCTTCCGCAATGGCTGCCGGAGCGCTTACCGAACTGATGGGCGGCACGCCGGAACAGGTACTTATGGCCAGCGAGATCGCCATGGAACATCACCTGGGATTAACCTGCGACCCAATTGGGGGATTGGTCCAAATACCTTGTATAGAACGCAACGCAATGGGCGCCATTAAGGCAATTAACGCCGCCGAGATCGCTATGGAAAGCGATGCCTCCAAAGCCAAAGTCCCTCTGGATAAGGTAATTCAAACAATGTGGGATACCGCAAAAGATATGAGTTCCAAATACAAAGAAACCTCGGAAGGCGGATTGGCAGTTGCGGTAAATATGAGCGATTGTTAACAGCACCTCAAAGCTTTTGAAAGGTGAGAAATTACATTCCTTTTTAACTTATTTTCGGATTGATGAAACCCATTTTTAACCCATATTAAATTGCTCAAAAACAAACTCACAATTAAAATCCAAAATCTCCTTCGCAATTACGGGTGGATGCTCGGGTGTTATTTTGTGTTTTTTGTCGCTTTGGGAATATTAAAAGCGGGTTTCCCGGAATTCGAATTTGAACGTTACCAGCAAACGGATCTAATCCGCCTTTTGGAAGAAAATCCCTGGAAATTTGTCCTAATGGCGATAATTTTTGCCCCGCTGATAGAGGAAGGAATGTTTAGGACCCTGATTAAACCTTCACAAAACGAACTTCTATTTTTTCTTTGCAGTTGGATCTTCGTTGGAGTAATCTCATTTATTCCGGCCGATGTTTTTTGGATCATTAAATACGGATTTCTGATCTTGTTTATGATCTTGACATTTTTATTTCTCAAAGAGTTTATTCCCCAAAAATGGCAGAGCAAATCGTGCTTTTTTTTAGGACGTCATTATAAATTTATCTGGATCTTAACATCTGTGATCTTCGGGATGGTCCATATATTTAATTATGTGGAAGGCTTTCAACTCGATTTTCTTCTCATCTTATTAATTATCCCAAGGATCATAGCCGGGTTTTTCTTCGGAAAGATCAAAATTGAAAATCAGGGTTTGTTTTGGCCAATTACAATGCATGCCATGAACAATGCCATTGTACTCTTTGTTATTTTTCCAAAATTGTTCCCAATTTAAAGTATTGAGCATTGAGTATTGAAAAAAGTTGCTGATTTTTGTAATTCGGGTAACATCTCAATACTCATATCACATATCTCATTTGTCTTACCAAAGCATCCTCATCCAATTCCTGGCTAGTGGCAGATATGCCCGGGAACAGCAACAAAATACTTACTAAAATCTTCATTCTCCTGAGGTTTGAATGTAGCAATCTAATTTACTACTTTTACTCCTCAAAAAATACAGAAAATGTCAGTCGCTAAAAAACAATACAAACGGGTTACCACCAAATCCCTGGTAGATATGAAAGCCAACGGGGAAAAAATAGCAATGCTCACCGCATACGATTATACCATGGCCAAAATAGTTGATGGTGCCGGAATTGATGTTATACTGGTAGGTGATTCGGCAAGTAACGTGATGGCGGGCCATGAAACCACCCTTCCTATTACCTTAGACCAGATGATCTATCATGCTGCAAGTGTGGTTAGGGGAATTGAACGCTCTTTAGTGGTTGTGGATCTGCCTTTTGGAAGTTATCAGAGCGATCCTAAAGAAGCACTCCGTTCCTCCATTCGTATTATGAAAGAAAGTGGTGGGCATGCGGTAAAACTTGAAGGGGGAAGTGAAGTGAAGGAATCAATAAAAAGGATCCTGAATGCTGGGATCCCTGTTATGGGGCACCTTGGTCTAACGCCACAATCCATCTATAAATTCGGTACTTATACAGTTCGCGCAAGAGAAGATGAAGAAGCCGAAAAGCTAAAATCTGATGCGCTGCTGTTGGAAAAACTGGGTTGTTTTGCCATGGTTTTGGAAAAAGTCCCGGCTAAACTGGCCAAAGAAGTTGCCGAAAGCGTCAGTATTCCTGTAATTGGAATAGGTGCAGGAAACGGCGTAGACGGACAGGTTTTGGTACTCCACGATATGATTGGTATGAACCACGAATTCAATCCACGCTTTTTGAGACGCTATCTGGATATGCACGCACAAATGACAAAGGCTTTTCAGAATTACAGGGACGATGTTAAATCTGGGGATTTTCCCAGTGAAGATGAGCAGTATTAGGTAGTATTGAGATATGAGAATTGAGCTATCATTTTTTTATCTCAAATCTCATATCTCAATTCTCATATCTATTTTTTAAAAGAAAACTTTCTGGTTTGGGTTCAAACAATTTACACATACACTCCAACAAATCCAATCTTCAAATCCTTTTTGAAGACAATCACTTAATTGTGATCAACAAACGCTCCGGCGATATCGTGCAGGGTGATAAAACAGGGGACCAACCTTTAAGTGAAGTGGTGAAAGAATATATCGCGGAAAAATACAACAAACCCGGAGCGGTGTATCTGGGCGTTGTGCACCGACTTGACAGGCCAACCACAGGAATCGTGGTTTTCGCAAAAACTTCCAAGGCCCTGACCCGTTTAAACAAACTGTTTTCCGATAGGGAAACCCAAAAAACCTACTGGGCGGTGGTAAAAAATGCTCCGCCAAAAACAGAAGACACCTTGACTCATTTTCTGAAACGCAATCCTAAACAAAACAAATCCTTTGCTTATATCAAAGAAGTGCCGGAGAGCAAAAAAGCCATCCTGGATTATAGAATATTGAAAACCCTGGACAATTATTATTTGCTGGAAATAGATTTACATACCGGCAGACATCACCAGATCCGGAGCCAGTTATCGGCGATTGGTTGTCCGGTGAAAGGCGATCTCAAATACGGCTTTGACCGAAGCAATAAAGATGCGAGCATTCATTTACATGCGAGGAAACTGTGCTTTATTCATCCGGTTAAAAAGGAGCCTCTGGAAATTGTTGCTCCCCCACCCCAGGATCCAATTTGGGATGCTTGTGTTTAGTTTGGTATTTGCACTTCCCAATAAATCGAGGATCCGGATTTAGGATGCTTATGAAATATAAGCCTTAACGCCTTACCAGCTCAGCTTTTTCAGCAATGATATCAGCAACGGGCCTGTTTTCTATCTTGCTTTCCAAATAGGAAATAATATCCAAATAAAGAAACGCCCTTCGCTCGTAAGGATGATCTTCATATTGCTTCAGTTTATTATGGAGTTTTCTGAATTCAACTTTGATATCCAGGGGAGAAACATCAGGTAAGATCCGGAGAAATTTGATCAGCTCTTTTTGCACTTCATGCAAATCGTTCATCTTGATCAAAAATTTAAATGTGGATTTTATCAAACTCTCTAAATGATAATCCTGACCGGCTTCGTAATGGGCAACCAGGTTCAATATTCTGGAAAAACACATCAAATCTTCCCGGATCGCAAGCGACTTGTTACTGATGATCTTATTTAGGAATTCAATGCACTTTTTGTTGTCGCCACCACCAAAATAAAGAGAGGCTATTTTGTAATATAGCACCATTATATGATGCTCATCTATCCTGCCTTTATATATTTTAATTTTCTTCTGAATTTTTTCAATAAGCGGTTCTGCTCCGGAGAAATCACCCCTCATAAATTTCAGGTTCAGTTTATTGGTATAGACATATAAAAATGACAATGCCGCCAGGTTATCATCATCTGGAATTTTGGGATCTTTAAGGGTTTCTTCCAAATTTTTAAGTGTTTTTTCAAAAAGGTTGGAATGATTTAAATAGAATAAAGATTCCAACAGGTAATGATTCCCCTTTATATAAGAAACAGGATGTATAGATACCAAATGTGGATTTTCATTAAAAAGATCGATCCATTTTAAGGAATATCGGTAACAGGACAAAAAATCCTGAGTGATGAAACTATACCAGAGATGAGCTTTATACAGCCATAATTTTTCGCGAAAACCTATTTTGCTAAACTCGTATTCCGGCACATTTTCCTCAAAAAGGATTTTAATGGCTTGTGCCTCCTCTATGGTGCGGGCATATCCCATTTTAAGGAAAATTCCATACAATCTGAGTGAAAGATTGGATAATTTACTTGAGACCATGTTTAACCGGCTCAATTCTTCAGTTTGTTTTATCAAAACTTCGGCACGGTTGTGAATACTGCGGGTAATATATTGAGATTCAATAATTTTTTCCATCTCCAGGATCTCGTATGCCACGTTTTTTTCTTCATAATGCAAGGCCGTTGCCTTGATCTTATCAAGCAACTTTAAACTCTGCTTGTATAAACCTTTACGGTATAAAATATACGCAAAGTCAAATTGTTCCCTTATTTGCACCGGAATGCCCTGGTGAGCGGGATTTAACCGCAGGCTTATTAAAATTTGCTTGTATAAATGAGCCTTTACATTAGAAAGTTGTTGCTTACTGATATCAGTATTATTCAGAATAAGCTTTTCATCATATTTTTTCTGTTTGGACATCACTTTGAACAAATTCAAAAATTTGCTGTCGGTATTCACGCCAATCCTTCCAACATAGAGTGAAAATTGTCTCTTTTCAGAAGGAGAAAGGGATTTTATTAAAGAAAAAAGATTGTCTGTTAATTCATTGGTCATTGTAACAATTTTGATTTTAACTTACTGATAATCAGTTTGTTCGCATCTTCATTTTTGAGTCAATTATCGTAATAACTGCTTATTTAAAGCTTTGAGATGCATAGTATGCAATACTTTAGATAAAGATAAAATAAAAAATAACTCTTATGAGTACAGAGAAGGTCGAAATTTTTGACACCACATTGCGTGACGGAGAACAGGTTCCGGGCTGTAAATTGAATACTGCCCAAAAGTTGAAAATAGCCGCACGTCTGGATGAACTGGGAGTTGATGTAATAGAAGCAGGTTTTCCTGTCTCCAGTCCAGGCGATTTCAAATCGGTTACCGAAATTTCAAAACTGATAAAGAATGCAACCGTTTGCGGGCTCACCCGTGCCCTAAAAAAAGATATTGAAGTTGCTGCCGAAGCTTTAAAATACGCGAAAAGACCAAGGATCCATACAGGAATTGGAACTTCCGATTCGCATATTAAATACAAATTCAACGCCACCCGCGAAGAAATTATTGAACGTGCGATCCAATCGGTTTCCTATGCCAAAACTTTCGTGGAAGATGTGGAATTTTATGCTGAAGATGCCGGAAGAACCGATAATGAATTTCTTGCAAAAGTGTGTTCAGCAGCGGTAAAAGCCGGGGCAACGGTTTTAAATATTCCGGATACCACAGGCTACTGTCTTCCGGACGAATATGGTCAAAAGATCAAATATTTAAAGGAACATGTGGTAGGCATTCACAAAGTGAGGCTTTCCTGTCATTGCCATAACGACCTTGGTTTGGCCACGGCAAATGCCATAGCCGGAATTACCAATGGCGCAAGACAAATTGAATGTACTATTAATGGTATTGGGGAGCGCGCCGGAAATACGGCTTTAGAAGAAGTTGTCATGATCTTAAGGCAACATCCCAGGTTAAATTTAACTACCAATATAAATTCCAAATTATTGTATGATACCAGCAACATGGTATCACGTGAAATGGGAATGTTTGTACAGCCCAACAAGGCTATTGTAGGCGCAAATGCTTTCGCCCACAGTTCCGGGATCCACCAGGACGGAGTGATCAAAAACAGGGAAACCTATGAAATTATCGATCCTGTGGATGTTGGGGTAACCGAATCGGCTATAGTGCTTACCGCGCGTAGCGGAAGGGCCGCTTTGGCTTACCGGGCCAAGAAAATGGGATACGAATTGACAAAATTTCAGTTAGATAATGTCTATGTCGAATTTTTAAATTTTGCCGATGTCAGAAAAGAAGTAGTAGACAATGATATCCATGAGATCATGGAATTGTCCAGAAAAAATAATATTGCAAGAGCCTCATGAAAAAAACACTTTTTGATAAAATCTGGGAAGCCCATGTAGTAGATTCCATACCTAACGGACCCGATATTTTATATATCGACAAACACCTTATTCACGAGGTTACAAGTCCGCAGGCATTCAATGAATTAAAAGAACGAAAAATACCGGTATTACGCCCTGATCAAATTGTTGCAACGGCCGATCATAATACACCGACTCAAAATCAGCATTTGCCGATTAAAGATGTATTGTCCAGAAACCAACTAAAACAATTATCTCAAAACTGTGCCGATAACAATATCACCCTTTACGGCCTGGGCCATCCAAACAATGGGATCGTACACGTAATAGCTCCTGAACTGGGAATTACCCAACCGGGAATGACCATTGTTTGCGGAGATAGCCACACCTCCACTCACGGCGCTTTTGGCACAATCGCTTTCGGAATTGGCACAAGCCAGGTTTCACAGGTTTTTGCGAGTCAGTGTTTATTAGTTGAAAAGCCAAAAAACCTTCGTGTAAACGTGAGCGGAAAATTGAAAAAAGGCGTACTTCCCAAAGATGTGATCTTATATATCATCAGCAAATTAGGAACAAATTCGGGAACTGGTTATTTCTGCGAATACGCGGGGAATGTCTTCGAAGAAATGTCTATGGAAGGAAGGATGACCGTTTGTAATATGAGTATTGAAATGGGCGCCCGCGGCGGCTTGATCGCGCCGGATGAGACAACTTTTGAATATGTGAAAGGAAAGGAATTTGCACCCAAAGGCGAAAGATTCAATAGGTTGAAGGCTTACTGGGAAACCCTTAAAACCGATCAGGGCGCCAAATTTGATCAGGAATATTTTATTGACGCCGAAGAAATTGAACCGATGATCACCTACGGTACTAACCCTGGAATGGGTATAAAAATAACAGGTTCCATTCCGTTAAACGGAGGAAAAAGCGCTGAAAAAGCATTAAAATATATGGGATTTAAAGCAGGGGAATCGCTTCTGGAAAAACCCATAAACTATATATTTATAGGAAGTTGCACCAATTCGAGAATTGAAGATTTCAGGACCGTAGCCGCATATATAAAAGGAAAGAAAAAAGCCGCGAATGTAAATGCACTTATAGTTCCCGGTTCCCAACAGGTTCTGGCTCAAATAGAAGCCGAAGGTTTAAAGACCATATTTGAGGAAGCCGGATTCACCTTGCGACAACCGGGATGCTCAGCCTGTTTAGCGATGAACGACGATAAGATCCCCGAAGGGGAATACTGCGTTTCCACCAGCAACAGGAATTTTGAAGGCAGGCAGGGCCGTGGCGCAAGAACCATTCTGGCAAGCCCGTTAACAGCTGCCGCTACTGCCATAGCTGGAAAATTAACCGATTTCACAAAACACTTAAATTAGGATGGAAAAATTCATCACATTAACAGATACGGCAGTTCCTTTGGAAATCGAAAATATTGATACGGATCAAATCATCCCTGCGCGCTTTCTAAAAGTAACAGATAAGGCCGGGTTTGGGGACAATTTGTTTCGGGACTGGCGATTTGACCAAAACGGAAACCCGAACAAGGATTTCGGTTTAAATAACCAAAAATATAAAGGTTCAATTCTGGTAACCGGAGATAACTTTGGTTGCGGATCCAGCCGTGAACACGCTGCCTGGGCTTTAAAAGCCTACGGATTTAAAGTAATAGTTTCAAGTTATTTTGCCGACATTTTTAAAGGAAACGCCCTTAACAATGGACTTTTACCCGTTCAGGTAAGCCCGGGATTTTTGAAAAAATTATTCAGGCTGATCGATGAAAATCCTTCAGCAGAAATAAAAACAGATCTTGAAAATCAAAAAATTGAAATTTTAAGCACGGGAGAATCAGAAAAATTCGACATAGATCCTTATAAAAAAACCTGTCTTATCAACGGTTTTGATGATATCGATTACCTGGTAAGCAAGATAGATTCGATTAAAAAATTCGAAGAAAAAAATCGAAAAAATGAGAGCACGCCTTCAGCATTTATTTAAATGAAGGTGTAATATTTAAAAGCTCCAAAGATTATTCGTTTACTGGCTTAATTTTTTTAACCGCAAAGGACGCAAAGAGAAAAAAAACCGCAAAGGGCGCAAAGGAAATAACAAAGACAAAAAACAACATTGATTTAACTATTGAAGTATTAAGGAGATTAGTTCAAAATCATATTAATAAACTTAAAAAAATATATTGTCAATAATGAAGAACACTATTGACTGTTAAAAATTAAATATAATGAACTTAAAAATAGCAGTATTAGGAGGAGACGGAATAGGTCCTGAAATTACACAGCAATCAGTAAAAGTTTTAAAAGCGGTAGCAGATCGATTTGATCACCAATTTCAATTTGAAGAAGCCCTGGTAGGTGCGGCAGCCATTGATTTAATGGGAAACCCGTTACCTGAAGCTACCCTCGATTTATGCAAAAACTCTGATGCTGTGTTGTTTGGGGCTATTGGTGACCCCAAATATGACAATGATCCGGAAGCAAAAGTGAGACCGGAGCAAGGCTTATTGAGACTGAGAAAGGAATTGGGCTTATTTGCGAACATTAGACCTGTTAAAGCCTATGACAAATTAATAGAACTTTCTCCTTTGCGTCCAGAACGAATTAAGGGAGTTGATATGGTGTTTTACAGGGAACTTACGGGTGGAATTTACTTTGGCGAGAAAAGCCTTAGCGAAGACGGAACAAGCGCAACTGATACCTGCACATACTCTGTAGAAGAAATAGAACGCATTGCGCATTTGGCGTTTAAAGCCGCACAGCAACGCCGTAAAAAGATAACCCTTGTAGATAAAGCCAATGTTCTTGAAACATCAAGGCTTTGGAGAAAAACAGTGACCGATTTGGCCAAAAATTATCCCGATGTGGAATTGGATTTCCTTTTTGTGGATAATGCCGCGATGCAAATGATCCTGAACCCAAAACAATTTGACGTGATCCTGACCGAAAATATGTTCGGAGATATTTTATCTGATGAAGCCAGCGTAATTTCAGGAAGTATCGGATTGTTGGCTTCAGCTTCCGTGGGTTACGGAAATGCCCTTTTTGAACCTATTCACGGCTCCTATCCGCAGGCAACCGGAAAAGGGATCGCAAATCCCGTGGCTTCCATTCTTTCTGCAGCCATGTTACTGGAACATTTTAATTTGACCAAAGAAGCCGAATCGGTTAGAAAATCGGTGGAATTGAGTATCCACCTCAACGTTTGCACCCAGGATATTGATATGGACAATCATTATTCCACAGAAAAAGTAGGCGATTTTTTGGAAGGAATTATCAGTGAAATTGGACATATACGGGTCAATAACGAAAACCTCAACATCGGGCAAATGACCATCATTTAATTTTTGTTTTTTTTAGCCCGAGCTTCCCGGAACCCATGTTTCGGGAAGTTCTTTTTTTGTATTAACGAATAAACCCTGCCAACCTTCAGAAAAGGCTGGCAGGGTTATTTGGTTGCAAAACTAACAGATAAAACCAAAATTTTCGCTTAAATCAAAAATTGAAACAAATCCGGTTTATCGTTCAAATATTGTGAGTAAAATTTTTCGGCTTTCATACGCTCCACCAGGGGTTCAAAATCTTTTGGATCCTTAAGTTCAATTCCCACAACCGCGGGACCATTTTCCCTGTGGTGCTTTTTGGAATATTCAAAATGGGTGATATCATCCTCAGGCCCTAAAACTTTGGCCACAAATTGTTTTAAAGCCCCTGCCCTTTGTGGGAACCGGATAATAAAATAATGCTTAAGTCCGGCGTATAACAAGGCGCGTTCCTTAATTTCGGCAGTTCTTGTGATATCGTTGTTACTGCCGCTTATAATGCAAACCACGTTTTTTCCTTTTATCGCTTCAGCAAAAGTATCGAGAGCCGTAATTGACATTGCCCCCGCAGGTTCCACCACGATCGCATCCTGGTTATAAAGGTCTAAAATTGTCTGGCAAATTTTTCCTTCCGGAACGGTGATCATTTCATCAAGATTTTCCTTGCAGATCTCAAAATTCCGCGCTCCTACTTTTTGTACCGCTGCCCCATCCACAAACCTCTCAATATCTTTTAATTCCACAACCTTTCCTTCCTTCAGGGAAGAGGTCATTGAGGCTGCTCCTTCGGGTTCAACACCGATAATCTTTGTCTTTGGAGAAAGTTGTTTGAAAACAGAGGATAATCCTGCCAGGAGTCCGCCGCCGCCAAGTGGAGCGAAAACATAATCTATAGGCGTTTCAGCCTGTTCCAGGATCTCAAGCGCGATGGTGGCCTGACCTTCTATCACTTTTTCATCATCAAAAGGATGGATAAATACCAGTCCTTTTTTTTCGCAATGTTTAAGGGCGCTCTTAAAAGAATCGTCGTAAGTATCGCCTTTTAAAACTACATCAACCCATTCGCCACCGAACATTCTGGTTTGCTCAACCTTTTGTTTTGGGGTTGTACTTGGCATATAAATTACCCCTTTAACCTGCAGGTTACTACAGGCAAAAGCCACACCCTGAGCGTGGTTCCCTGCACTTGCGCAAATCACTCCACGATCGAGTTGCTCCTTGTCCAGGCTTGAAATTTTGTTATAAGCCCCCCGGATTTTATACGAACGCACCTGTTGCAGATCTTCCCTTTTAAACAAGATATTGGCATCATATTTTTTACTGTACGTAAAAGACTGTGTAAGGGGAGTTTTTACCGCAACCTTTGAGATGCGTTCTGCCGCTTTTTTGACAGCTGCTATCTCAGGTCTGTATGTTTTCTGGGTAACTGATAAAGTGCTCATTATTCCTCTAAATTTTTCATTGCGGACATTGCTTTTCTCAATTCGGCACCTACAATTTCAACCGGATGCTTTCTGATGGAATCATTAACCGAAATAAGTTTTTTGTTATCTACCGCGGTATTTCCGGTGCCATAAGATTTTCCTATCAATCCGGTTTCCAGGTTGTTTACATATTGCTGAATTAATGGTTTGCATGAATGGTTAAACAGGTAGCAGCCATATTCAGCCGTATCTGAAATAATGCGGTTCATTTCATATAATTTCTTGCGGGCGATTGTATTTGCTATTAGCGGGGTTTCGTGCAAAGATTCGTAGTAAGCCGATTCTTCTATTATTCCCGCTTCGGTCATAGTTTCAAATGCGAGTTCCACACCAGATTTTACGAAGGCTACCAATAAAACCCCTTTGTCAAAATATTCCTGTTCGGTGATTTCTTCTTTGGTGGCGCTGGTTTTTTCAAAAGCAGTTTCTGCTGTTTCAGCACGCCATTCCAGCAACTCTTTATCGTCATTTTTCCAGTCTTTCATCATTCTGGCACTGAAAGCACCGGAAATAATATCGTCCATATGTTTTCCGAAAAGAGGACGCAAGCTTACTTTTAATTCTTCTGAAATTTCATAGGCCTTGATCTTCGCCGGATTTGAAAGCCTGTCCATCATATTGGTAATTCCACCGTGCTTTAAAGCTTCGGTAATGGTTTCCCAACCATACTGAATAAGTTTTGCTGCATAATTCGGGTCTATTCCATCGGCAACCATTTTATCAAAACTCAGGATAGAACCGGTTTGAAGCACGCCACATAAAATGGTTTGCTCACCCATAAGATCCGATTTTACCTCGGCGACAAAAGAAGATGCCAAAACCCCGGCCTTATCGCCACCGGTGGCTACGGCATAGGCCTTTGCCCATTCGAAACCAATTCCAAGCGGATCGTTCTCGGGATGAACAGCAATAAGCGTTGGCACCCCAAAACCGCGTTTATATTCTTCCCTCACCTCGGTTCCCGGGCATTTGGGCGCCACCATTATTACGGTAATATCTTCCCTTATTTTCATTCCTTCTTCCACAATATTGAAGCCGTGGGAATAAGATAAAACCGCGTTTTTCTTGATGAATGGAACAATAGCTTTAATAACCGGGGTATGTTGTTTATCGGGGGTCAGGTTGATCACTAAATCGGCTTGCGGAATAAGCTCTTCGTAAGTACCGACCTGAAAATTATTCTCGGTCGCATTTTTCCAGGACTGGCGTTTTTCCTTAATCGCTTCTTCACGAAGCGTATAGGAAATGTTTAAACCGCTGTCGCGCATATTCAATCCCTGGTTAAGTCCCTGAGCACCGCAACCCACTATTACAATCTTTTTGTCTTTTAAGGCAGCCACTCCATTGCTGAATTCTTCTGAATTCATAAATCTGCAGGTCCCTAATTGGGCCAATTGTTCACGTAAAGAAAGGCTGTTAAAGTAATTTGTCATGAGTTTGAGTTTGTTGTATTAAATTTTTCAAGCATTCCTGAAATTTGCATTTCGTTTTTTGATACTGCAATTCTGCCAGATCGCACAAATTGCATTAATCCGTATGGTTTTAATTTTTCGTATAAACTTTCGGTTTCGTGGCGTTTCCCGGTTTTTTCGATCACAAAAAAATCGGGAGCAACCGTTACCATCCAGGCATTGTTTTCTTTCAAAAAATCCTCCAATTTCCATTCTTTTTCAAAATCGGAAGTCCTGATCTTGTAAAGCGCGGTTTCCTGAAAGATCAACTCTTCATCTGTATGATAATAGGCTTTAATTACCTCGATTTGCTTTTCGATCTGGCCCACAACCTTTTTGATCTTTTCTTCAGTTACATTTACCACAATAATAAATCGCATCACCTCTTTCACTTCACTTTTTGAGACGGTGATACTTTCAATATTAATATGCCTCTTCAGGAAAATTGCGGCGATCCTGCTCAATAAACCCGGATTGTTTTCCGTATAAACTGAAACGGTAAAATTTTTCTTTTCCATTATTCCAATCGTATTTCTGAAACCGCCGCTCCCGTTGGGATCATTGGGAACACGTTATTTTCTTTTTCAACTTTTACCTCAAGAAAATATGGCTCGTTGGCTTCCATCATTTCCTTTATGGCATCTTTTAATTTTGAGCGCTCGCTCACATGGTTGCTTTTAATCTGGTAACCCCTGGCAATTGCGACAAAATCGGGGTTGATCATTTCCGTGGAGGCATAACGTTTATCAAAAAACAACTGTTGCCATTGGCGCACCATTCCAAGGAATCCATTGTTTAAAACAACAATTTTTATAGGGATCTTAGTCTGAAAAATAGTTCCCAATTCCTGGATGGTCATCTGAAATCCTCCATCTCCAATTATGGCCACCACCTCCCGGTCCGGGCATCCCATTTTGGCTCCCATTGCCGCCGGAAGGGCAAAGCCCATGGTTCCCAAACCCCCTGAAGTCACATTGCTTCTGGAGGAGTTGAATTTTGCATAACGGCATGCGATCATTTGGTGCTGCCCAACATCTGATACAATTATGGCATCGCCTTTGGTCCAGTTGTTTATTTCTTCTATTACCTCGGCCATCCCCAATTCGGAGCCCCTGGCGTGCAGTTCATCTTTGATGATCTTATCGAATTCTATCTTGTACAGATCCTTGAATTTCTGATGCCAGGCGGTGTGTTTGTTCGGTTTTAAAAATTCGAGCAAGAATTTCAGGGTTTCCTTTACATTGCCCAAAACAGGAATGTCGGCGGTAACATTTTTATGGACCTCGGCAGGATCAATTTCAAAATGAATAATTTTTGCCTGTTTTGCATATCGCGATAGATCCCCGGTCACCCGGTCGTCAAAACGCATTCCAATGGCGATCAGCACATCGCATTCATTGGTGAGCATATTTGGGCCATAATTACCGTGCATTCCAACCATTCCTACATTTAAAGGATGCTCTGTGGGCATTGCTGAAAGTCCTAAGATTGTCCAGGCTGCCGGGATCCCTGCTTTTTCAACCACCTGTTTCAACAATGCTTCCGCTTCGCCTAAAATAACGCCTTGTCCAAATACGATCAGGGGTTTTTTGGCATGGTTGATGGCCTCCGCAGCCCTTTCAATTTGAAGCAGGTCAATTTCGGGGGTTGGGGTATAACTCCTGATCCCGGAACATTTTTTATAACTAAATTCCAGGGATGCAAACTGGGCATCTTTGGTAATGTCTATCAATACAGGACCTGGCCTACCGGAACGGGCAATGAAAAAGGCCTTTGCCAACACCTCCGGAATTTCTGAAGCTTTGGTAATTTGATGGTTCCATTTGGTAATTGGGGTTGAAATACCCACAATATCGGTTTCCTGAAAAGCATCGCTTCCCAATAAATGCGAACCTACCTGGCCGGTAATGCAAACCAGCGGAGTAGAATCTATTTGCGCATCGGCAATTCCGGTTACCAAATTGGTAGCTCCGGGACCTGAAGTCGCTATGGCAACGCCCACTTTTCCCGTTACCCGGGCATAACCCTGTGCGGCATGTGTCGCGCCTTGTTCGTGCCTTGTAAGGACGTGGTGGATCTGGTCCTGGTATTTATACAATTCATCGTAAATAGGCATGATCGCCCCACCGGGATATCCGTAAATAGTTCCCACTCCTTCTTCCAACAAACATTTTATCACTGCTTCGGCTCCCGAAACTGTAGTTGTTTCAGTAGAAACCTTCTCGAAACTAGCTGTTTTTAATTCCATAATTAAACTTGTTAAAATTCATCGGTAACACAACCTTCAGAGGCTGATGAAACCGTTCTTGCATATTTATAAAGCACCCCTTTCTTGTGTTTTAATGCCGGAGTTTTCCAGTTTTTCTTTCTTTTTGCTATTTCTTCAGAAGTGAGTGCCACTTCAATGCTGCTGTTTTCGGCATTAATGGTGATAATATCGCCATTTTCAACAAATGCCAGCAGTCCACCTTCCTGGGCTTCGGGAGTAATATGTCCCACCACAAAGCCATGGGTCCCGCCGGAAAATCTTCCATCGGTAATTAAAGCGACTTCTTTCCCCAATCCCGCGCCCATGATGGCAGAGGTAGGTTTCAGCATTTCAGGCATTCCCGGTCCGCCTTTGGGGCCTTCGTATCGAATTACGATCACGTCGCCTTTTTGCACTTTTCCTTCAGAAATACCATCATTGGCTTCATATTCACTGTCGAAAACATTTGCCTTTCCCGTAAATTTCAGGCCTTCTTTCCCGGTGATTTTGGCTACAGAACCTCCTTCTGCCAAATTGCCGTAGAGAATGCGAATATGACCGGTTTTTTTAATCGGTTCATTTACAGATTTTATAACATCCTGACCTTCCATAAGATCGGGTACATTTTCCAGGTTTTCGGCAAGGGTTTTTCCTGTCACGGTCAAACAATCTCCGTTCAGCATTCCTTGTTTCAGCATATATTTTAATACCGCGGGGATCCCTCCTATTTTGTGCACATCTTCCATCGCATATTTTCCGCTTGGCTTTAAATCGGCAAGAAACGGGGTGGTTTCGCTTATTTTCTGAAAATCGGCAAGGCTAAAATCTACTTCCGCGGCTTTGGCAATCGCCAAAAAGTGAAGCACAGCATTGGTAGAACCGCCAAGAACTATGAGCAGCCTTATGGCATTTTCAATGGATTTTTTAGTGACAATGTCCCTCGGCTTGATGTCCTTTTCCAGCAGCAACCTCACTGCCCTGCCCGCTTCTTCGCTTTCAGCCAGTTTTTCCGGGCCAACCGCAGGGTTTGAAGAATTATATGGCAAGGCCATTCCCAATGCTTCAATAGCAGAAGCCATGGTATTTGCGGTGTACATTCCTCCGCAAGCCCCGGCTCCGGGACAAGCTTTTTCTATTACGCTGTCATATTCTTCTTTGCTGATATCTCCTGCTACTTTTGCTCCCCAGGCTTCAAATGCCGAAACAACATCCAGTTTTTTTCCGTTGTGGCATCCGGAAGCGATCGTGCCTCCATAAACCAAAATCGAGGGGCGATTAAGCCGCAACATGGCCATAAGCGCACCCGGCATATTTTTATCGCAACCAACCACGGTAATTAAGGCATCGTAGGCCATCGCCTGGATCACGGTTTCAATGGAATCGGCAATAAGGTCACGGGAAGGCAGGGAATATCGCATTCCCGGAGTTCCCATAGAAATTCCATCGCTTACGCCAATGGTATTAAAAATTAATCCTACCAGGTTGTTTTCAATGCTTCCTTTTTTTACCAGTTTAGCAAGGTCGTTAAGGTGCATATTACAGGGATTTCCCTCGTAACCGGTACTGGCAATCCCAACAAATGGTTTTTTAAAATCTTCTTTGGTTAAACCTATGGCGTGCAACATGGCCTGCGCCCCGGGCAGAGAATCACTTTGTGTTAAAAGCTGACTGTATTTATTCATTTTTTGTGAATTCATTTAAATAAAAATTAAAATTAGTTTCTTAAGTATTGGTGAGGAATTATATTCGCGACTTTAGCTTATTTTCAAGCGAATAAATAACGAGATAACTATTTGATTTGCAGTGTGTTAACTGGTTTTGCATTACGATAGCTGAATAGTTGAAAAAGCCCAAATCATTTTCTAAAATGTAATATTTTTAATAAGCCTATTTATTCAATGAATTTTTATGTTTTTTAACAGAAAAATTCAACTTAATCCATAACATTAAGGG
>JAENXB010000121.1 GCA_016649785.1 Flavobacteriaceae bacterium | reverse complement strand
TAGTTATCTGTGTAAACAATAAATAGATCAGAAGCAGGCTTAAAGCGCCATTGAAAGCGTATATTCAAATTGAGATTATCCAATTGTTCATTGTATTGAGCAAATGCGGTAAGAAAAACTTTATTTGTTAGGGTAACATCCAACTTCGGTCCAACAAGCCATAAATTGGTATGTCCCCAGGGTTCTGGCAGGCGAAGATCACTATTAGTGGCATTGATTGTAATCCCTACATAGGGTTGGAATCGATAACCCATTTCTCCAGCTAGATTCATCATAGATCCATTCGCATAATATCCACCAAATCTGGAGGAAAGCGCATAGGTAAACAGGCTTTGTGGTTTGGAAACAAATTTAGCACCCCAACCGTACCAGTTATGCTCAGTTCCTGGGGCGAGGGTAAGTCCTTGGAAATTAGTGGGATCAAAAGGTTGCTGTAACTCTATATAATCATGTCCTACCCAGGCAGTAAATAAGCTATGGCTGCGAAATCGAATATTGTACTCCAACAAATTCAGGTTCTCGGTCTGTTTCCATTCTTTGTCAAAAAACAGCATCATATTTGCCTGCGGGCCATGATTCAGGATGTACTTGCTCTTTGGAAAAAACAGGTACGCTATGCTTGGGTTAATCTTGTAATAACCTGTACGAGGAACATAACCAACCTCTGCTCTATAGTTTTCAGATACATACTCATGCCTCCAATTCCAGATAAGGTTGCTACCAGTATACTTCAAATTGGCAGCGTGAACAAGACTCTGTTCAGAAACATTGGGACTAAATGATTTAAGGATCATTGCCTTGCCAGTCCATATGTTATTGGAGGAAGCAAGATTATACTCTAATCCAAGATTTCTGTTGTATTGGGAATAATTATCCGATTCAGAATTGGGGGTATAATTTATTGATTGTTTGTTTATGAAAATTGCGCTGATATTGGATCGAGAGAAAACTTGTCTTTGGATTCCTACCACAGAGAAATTTTGGGCGGGAAGATCTAGGTTTTCTACCTGGGCAGTTTGTATATTCATGGCACTTATTCTCCAGTCCTTATCTATTTTCCCACTAAGGCGTGCCCCAAAATCAATAGGGGCATTGAGACCTATACGACGTGAGAAAAAAGGTCTAATGTTTTCATAGCCGAAATTGGCAAATAAATCCCCATTTTCAAGGAAAAACTGCCTTCTTTCAGGAAAAAATAGCTCAAATCTGTCCAAATTGGTAACCTGCCGATCAATTTCTACCTGGGAATAATCCGGATTTATTGTTAGATCCAAATTTAATGAGGATCCAAGGGCTATTTTAGCATCTACTCCTACCTTCTGCCTGGTTTCTACCCCGTCATCCAGATTAAAATCATTTTTTATTCCCGCCAAAGCATAAGGAATCAGTGAAATATTAGATCCTGCAGATGGGGGTGGATTGTCCCAAACCAAGGTGCCTGTATAAGCCAGGGAAGCTGAGGGAAATTGTCTGGGCACAGGAGCCCAACTGGATTTTTCAGTAGTTTTTAGATCATTTCTGCCAAAATTAATTCCCCATTCCTTAATCCCTTTCTTATATCTAATGGATTTAAAGGGAATAGCTGCTTCAAAGGTCCACCTGTCCTCATAATTTTGGACAGCAGATACCCATTTGTTATCCCAGCTAAGATCTATAGATCCTCCATTGTACATTATGCCGTCCCATTGTGCTCCAGCCGCATTGGCTCCAAACGAAAAGCCATTGGTTTGATCATCAAATGGATCCATAAACATAAGAAAGTTATCATTTTTGGTAAATGAAAAATCCCGTCTCAATGACTCTACCATATAGGGGCCGGGGATTCCATGGTGGTTAATTACAAATATGTAAAGATTTTTATCGTCATAAGTCATCCTTACATCTGTATGTACTTCTGCATAGCTAGTATCAATGGGGAGAATCATATAAAAATCTGAAGCAACATCTGCATCAAGCCAGGCCTGTTCGTCCATTTTTCCATCAATTTCTAAAGTAGAAGAGGCTTTTTGTATTTGTAACCGATATGAGCTATTGATCTTTTGAGCTAGAAGGGGAAAATTAAATCCTATAAAAAATAAGATTTGTAAAAGTAAAAAATTTCGCATATAAAAATTTGTTGATAATTTATCTCTCAATCATAAAAAAATAGAAACATAAAAGTTAATAAATTTATTGTAAATGTTGAACAAGGTTTAAAATTAGAATATTTTGAATTTTAGTTAATGGATCCTTTAAAGAGTTATCAATTTTAGAATCATCATTATAAATGATAACATCATTTAAAGGCGTAGATTACAAAATGTTGTCTGAAGCCTTTCAACGCGTTAGAAAAATAATAGTTCCAATTATCGGTCTTGAATAATCGTCTGTTGCAGATTTTAAAGTTAGTATTTGTCAGCTAAACGAGAACATTTTAAAAAGCTTAATTTCCCTTTTTTCTCTGAATAATACGGTTTAATGATGATTATCGGCTAAAACTTCCACCTTACAAAAGCTTCCATGGCTTCGTAATTTGCCAATCCTAATTTGTCGTAATTCATTGCCGTTTCGCTGTTCCTTTCCTGGGCCCTTTTCCAGAATTCCCTTTCATCGTCTCCCGGAAATACGGGTCGGTCCTTTTGGGATTGGTGTTGAAATATGGCGATCCTTTTTCTTTCTACTTCCTGTGGCGAAAGTGGTACGGACATTTCAATCTCATGGGTTTCAAATTCCTGCCAGGCTCCGCGGTACATCCACAGCCAGCAATTTTTGGTCCATTCCTCGGTTTCTCTCAGTCGGTTCATGGCTTCCAGGATGATCCTGAAACATACAATATGCGTTCCATGTGGATCGGCAAAATCGCCTGCGGCAAATATCTGGTGCGGTTTAATTTTTTGAAGGAGTTCCATTGTGAGTTTTACATCGATTTCTGTCACCGGATTTTTAACTGTTTTTCCGGTTTCATAAAACGGGAGCGACATAAAATGGATGGTTTTATCTTCAAGTCCCGCATATCTCGCCCCGGCGAATGCTTCTGTTTTTCGGATAAAAGCCTTCACATTCCGGATTTCGGGCAAATCAATTTCATTGGGTTGCTTTTTCTCCAGAAAGCTTCGCATTTCCTCGTAAATAGATTCCAGTTTTTTTGTGTCTTCCCCAATGCTCTTATTGAAATCTATTGCAAATTCCATATACCGCAATACATCGGTATCCCAAACAGCGGTATTTCCCGAGGTTTGATACGCTACATGAACTTCATGTCCCTGGTCTACCAATCTCATAAAAGTTCCTCCCATAGAAATCACATCATCGTCCGGGTGTGGAGAAAAAATAAGCGATCTTTTATGGTCTGGTTCTGCCCTTTCCGGGCGCTGTGAATCATCGGCATTGGGTTTTCCTCCTGGCCAGCCGGTAATTGTATGTTGTAATTTATTAAAAACGTGAATGTTGATATTATATGCCGGTCCTTTTTCTGTGGCCAATTGAGCCATTCCGTTGTTGTTGTAATCTTCTTCGGTGAGTTTCAGAATTGGTTTTTCAACTTTGGCAGAAAGCCAGATAACCGCCTTTTTAATTTGTTCCTTGTCCCAGACGCAGTCTTTTACCAGCCAGGGAGTGTTAAACCGGGTGAGTTCGGAGGCGGCATCCATATCCAGCACAAATTCTACATGATCTGAAAGCTGGAGATAAGTTGCCGGAACATTCCCGGAAATTTCTCCTTCCACCGCTTTTTTAATGATGGTTGCCTTCTTTTTGCTCCACGCTATCAAAATAATTTCGCGGGCTTTAAAAATAGTGCCGATCCCCATTGTAATGGCTTTGGTGGGTACATTTTCTTTTCCCCCAAAATCGCGGGAAGCATCCCTTCTGGTAAGATCATCAAGGGTAACCAGCCTTGTTCCTGAGTTGGGCGCTGATCCCGGTTCATTAAAACCTATATGCCCGGTTCTACCTATACCAAGAATTTGAAGGTCCAAACCTCCCAGTTCCCCGATTTTGTTTTCATAATCCAAACAGTAGGAAGCTATCTCCTCCTTTTTTAAGGTTCCGTCAGGAATATGAATGTTTCCCCCCGGAATATCAATATGGTCAAAGAGGTTTTCATGCATAAAAGTCACATAACTCTGTTTGGCCGTAGGTTGCATGGGGTAATATTCGTCCAGGTTAAAAGTGATCACATTTTTAAAGCTTAGGCCTTCCTCTTTGTGCATTCGCACGAGTTCGTCATACATTTCCACGGGAGTTGCCCCGGTTGCAAGTCCTAAAACGGCATTGGTTCCTTCTTCCTGTTTCCTTTTTATAAGATCTGCGATTCTTTGTGCTATCATTTTGGAGGCTATATGCTCATCCGCATAAACGCTTACCGGTAATTTTTCAAACCGGGTTTCTTCAAGTAAATTTAATCTGGCCATAATTAATGAAATGCTTTTTTAGTATTTTGTAATTTAAAATGCGGGGTTTTTTAATTGATCTCTGCTTTTGCTGAATTGATTTGTTCTTTAAAAATATGTTCCATAACAGCCACGGTCGCTCCCAACAAACTCGAATTTTTTCCGAGAGTTGACAGGGAAATTTGAGTTCTTTCTTTTAACTGGATCATAGTATAAGTGTTGAGGGATTGCTGAATGGGAGTGGTAATAAATTGATTGGCTTCGGCAATTTTTCCTTCCAGAATGATCAGTTCCGGATTAAAAATTTGTATTAAAATAGCAATTCCTTTGCCTAAGCTTATCCCAATTTCCGACAAAACATTGATAGCAAATTGATCGCCCAGATTGGCCGCTTCAATTATAAGTTCCGGCTCCAGGTTTTCAATTTCGTTGTCGATCATCGTATTTAAAATGGAGGTTTGCCCTGCCTCAAGCCCTATTTTTGCTTTACTGACCATTGCTATTCCGGATGCTACGGTCTCTAAACAACCGCGTTTCCCGCAATGACATAACAATCCTTCTTCTACAATAGGAATATGGCCAAATTCGCCTGCAAAACCGGAAACCCCGGTATGCATTTTTCCTCCCACAATAATTCCTAAACCAATTCCCCAATCCAGGGAGATCACCAGTACATTGCTTTTATTCTTCGCAAGTCCAAATCTGAATTCTGCCAGACAGGAACTTTTTGCATCGTTAAAAATGACTACGGGTTTGTCAAATCTTTTTTCAAAAGCGCTTTGTAAGGATTCCGATTTCTGGTCTTGTAGGAAGTACGTGTAGTTTTTACCTTCTTGAGATGAAACCAGGCCGGGCATGCTAATTCCCACCCCCATTAATTTATCAGAATTTATTTTTGAAGCCGTGATCAATTCGGATGCATACTTGTGAATAAATTCTACAATCCTGAAATCTTTAGATATTATGGTAGGAATGGTTTTTTCAAACAGGATCTGATGCGTATTATCCAAAATTGCCAGTGTGATCCTGAAGCGCTCTATTTGAATGCTCAATACAAAAAAGCTGTGTTTCTTTAAGCCGAACAAATCTGGTTTTCGTCCTCCCACCGAATCGCCCTGACCTTGTTTTTCCACTAATCCGGCAGCTGTCAATTGGTTGAGCAGCGCCATGGAAGTAGGCAAGCTCAATTTGAAGGTGTTGCAGATATCTGCATTTGTATTGGTGCCGTTAATATAAAGGTGTTTTATAATACGGATCTTTTGCAAATATTTTTTCCTTTCAACATTAGTTAGCCCCGATGGAAGAAAACTGTTTGTAAAAAAATCCTGTAAAACTTGAGTCATTGTTATAATTTAAATTGAAGGAATTGCTTTTATAAATATATCGGGTTGGGATTTTTTCCTTTGTCGGTACAATAATTAATTTTTTCTAAAAATATATAAAAAAATATATTTCTCAAAATACTTTGTGTAAAATTTCATAAAAGTTTGATTATTTATTTAAAATTTATATTTTTAGCTTTTGGTTTAGAAAAAAGTGGAGAGTGAAAAGTGAAAAGTGAAGAAGTTCAGAGGAGAGACTAAAAAAAGATAAAAGTGTTATTCGTGTAAGCGGAAGAGTGCTGTAATCTTCTTGTTTTGTCATTCTGAACGAGCTTTTGTTGAGAAAGAATCCCTACGGCGAGTACGTGGGTTATCGTGGTACAATCAGGTAAAGTATCTTTTATCATGATTCGTCCAATGAATGATCGGGATTCTTCACTGGCGTTCAGAATGACATGCCGGGTGTTATATGATAGAAAAAAAGTTGGAAACCCGAAGAGCGAGGTAAAAAAAAGGTAGATTATATTATAGAGAAAAAATTTTATTTCTGAAATTAATTCAAAACAAGTCAACAATAATAAATACTGAAGTTCATGATGTTAAAAACTCAACAACGCTATCTCGCTCTGGACGTGCTCCGGGGACTCACCATCGCCCTGATGATTTTAGTAAATACACCCGGAAGTTGGTCCACTGTTTATGCGCCATTCAAGCACTCCGCCTGGCACGGTTTTACCATTACCGATCTGGTATTCCCCACATTCCTTTTTGTAGTTGGGAACGCTATGAGTTTTAGCCTTAGGAAATACGAGGGGAAAGATGAAAGCCTTTTCCTAAAAAAAATATTTAAGCGCAGCATATTGATCTTTTTTATCGGCTTGTTTTTGAATGCTTTTCCGTTTTTATACAGAGATGAGGCAGGCGATCTGGCATTTAATAACCTGGCTAATATTAGAATTATGGGAGTTTTACAGCGAATCGCGTTGTGTTATTTAATAGCTTCCCTGCTAATTCATTATTTAAAATTAAAAGTCGCAGTTGTCGCAAGTATCCTGATCTTATTCGGATACTGGCTTGTGATGTACATCTTCGGAGATCAACCTGATCCATATGCCTTAACCGGAAATGCCGCATTAAAATTCGATTTAATGTTGTTCCGCCCTGAAAACCTTTATCGGGGTTTTGGCTTGGCATTCGATCCTGAAGGTTTGCTGAGCACTTTTCCTGCCGTGGTAAATGTTGTGGCGGGTTATCTGGCCGGAATTTTTATTCAAAAGTCCGGAAATACGTATTCAACGGTTTGGAAACTGGTGTTGGCAGGAATAATTGCGGTGATCCTGTCCGAGATCTGGGATCCGTTTTTTCCTATTAATAAAGCGATCTGGACCAGTTCGTATGTATTGTTGAGCATTGGATGGGCTCTTATTATTATCGCGTTGCTTATTTTAATAATCGAATTGTGGAAGTTAAAAGGATGGACCTATTTTTTCGAGGTTTTCGGGAAAAACCCTTTGTTTATCTATGTGCTTTCAGGTTTGGTGGTGATGTTAATGAGTATCATCCTGGTAAATTCCGAAGGCTTACAAACCTGGATCTATAAAAATGGGTTTTTGAGCTGGCTCACCGATTTTAATGCCTCTCTGGTTTTTGCTATTTGTTATGTGCTGGTAATGTGGATCGTGGGTTATATTATGGATAAACGAAATATATATATTAAAGTTTAATCGTTTTTAAATCTGAAATCCTTCATTAATAAAAGTCAATTTTTACTTATGAAATTTTTACATGCTGTTTGTTTTGCTTTAATTATCCTTTGTTCCGGCATTTCTTTGAAAGCACAGGGAAACCAACCAAAAACTCCGGAATTCTTACAATATGCCAATAGTATCTGGGTAGATTCTGTGATGAAGAGCTTAACCCCAAATGAACGTATTGCGCAGCTTATTATGGTTGCGGCATATTCAAACAGGGGAGAAGAACATCGGCAGGAAATCCTTGAATTGATCAAAAATCAAAAAATAGGCGGGTTGATCTTTTTTCAGGGAGGACCGATACGACAGGTTAGCCGGATGAATGAATATCAGGCAGCTTCAAAAGTCCCGTTATTGGGAGCAATTGATGCCGAATGGGGATTGGGAATGCGCCTGGACAGTACCATAAGTTACCCGTTCCAAATGGCCCTGGGAGCGATCCAAAATGATTCTTTGATCTATAAAATGGGAACCGAAGTAGCCCGGCAAATAAAGCAGGTTGGATTGCATCTCAATTTTGCACCTGTGGTAGATGTAAATAATAACGCCAACAATCCGGTGATCAATTTCCGATCTTTCGGGGAAAATAAATACAATGTCGCTGAAAAGGGAATCGAATATATGTGCGGCTTACAGGATGGCGGGGTGTTGCCAACAGCAAAACATTTTCCCGGCCACGGGGATACATCTACCGATTCGCATTTTGCGTTGCCTCAAATAAATCATTCCCTCGCAAGACTGGATTCCCTGGAACTTTATCCGTTCAGGGAAATAATAAAAGCCGGAATTGGAGGGGTAATGGTTGCCCATCTGGATATCCCTGCTTTGGATTCCACAGGAGTTCCTTCAACATTGTCAAAACCCATCATTTCCGGGTTGTTAAAAAATAAATTGAACTTCAAAGGTTTAATCGTTACCGATGCGATGAACATGAAAGGCGTAACCAAAGACAATTCCCCCGGAATCGTAGATAAAGACGCCATTCTTGCAGGAAACGATCTTCTGGAATTTACGGTGGATGTGCCGCTCGCCATTGCCGAGATTCGCAAGGCCATAAACCAGGGCCTTATCACCCAGGCTGAAATAGATAAGCGCTGCCGAAAGCTTTTGGCACTCAAACAATGGGC
>JAENXB010000095.1 GCA_016649785.1 Flavobacteriaceae bacterium | reverse complement strand
TTACACGTCAAAAAAATGCCATTAATATTTTATTTAAAAATGTATTTATAATCTGTATCGGATTGTTGATATACAGTCTAATAGGCTTTAACCTAATGTATCCAGGTTCTTTCCTCTATGGGGTTATCCCCGATTATTTTATAGGACTTTTTGGATTGCACCCCCCAATGGTGGACGGGGTTTTGGATTTAACCTATAATGAAGGCTATACTTATTATACAGATTTTCTGTTTCAGGGAATGTTTGCCGCAACAGCTGCAACCATCGTATCGGGTGCTGTAGCCGAAAGAATTAAACTTACCAGCTTTATGCTTTTTGCCATAATCTACCTGGCTTTTGTATATCCTATTGCAGGATCCTGGAAATGGGGAGGCGGATTTCTGGACGAATTAGGTTTTTACGATTTTGCAGGCTCCACACTTGTTCATTCTGTGGGCGGATGGGCCGCTTTAATAGGAATTTACCTGTTGGGAGCCCGTATTGGAAAATTTGATGCGGATGGAACATCTCATGCAATTCCGGGCCACAATATTCCTTTGGCCACAGCCGGGGTCTTTATTTTATGGCTGGGATGGTTTGGATTTAATGGTGGTTCTGTATTATCTGCCGATCCCTCTCTAACTTCATTAACACTCGTTACTACCTGCCTTGCTGCCGCTGCGGGAGGGATCTCGGCCTTTTTGTTCTCTACATTTATGTATAAGAATTATGACCTTACCATGTTCCTGAACGGGATTTTAGGCGGATTGGTAGGTATTACCGCAGGTGCAGATCAAATGTCTCCAATGGATTCTATTTTTATTGGTCTTATAGCCGGGGTTTTAATTGTTCTTGGGGTAGCACTAGTTGATAAACTAAAACTTGACGATCCTGTGGGTGCAGTATCGGTGCATCTTATTTGCGGAATTTGGGGCACCCTGGCTGTTGGTGTTTTTGGTAACCTGGCAGGTTTAGATCAATTTTTTACGCAGTTGTATGGCGTAGTAATAATTGGGGCTTTTTGCTGTATTTCGGCTTTCATCATCTTCTATGCAATAAAGAAAACAATGGGAATACGAATGGATAGCCAGGGCGAAAGAGAAGGCCTGGATATTCACGAACACGGAATGGATGCCTATGCCGAATTCGGGATGGCCGAGAAAAAATATTAAACAATTTTATAAAAATAAAAAGGAGCGCTTGGTGGAGCGCTCCTAAGTGCAATTTTCATTATAAAAACCTTGTTCAAATCATTTCAAATAATCAAAAAAGTTTAAATCATGAAACAAATCACATTTACAAATATCCGAATAATTTTATTTATCACCGGCTTTGGCTTGATAAATAATACCCTTACAGCACAGGAAACTGAAGACGTAGAAGGTGTTTTGTCCAATATTAGCATAAGTGGGTCCGTAGATTCCTATTTCAGGACCAATTTTAACGGACTCAATAAATTTGAAACCGATTCAGATGGGGAAATTATTGGCTCTCCACAAGCTCCCGCATCATCTTTTGCCAACGATCCAGGTTTTGCAATAGGAATGGCCAATATTATTTTAGGTTATGAAGGGGAAAAAGTTGGTTTTGTAGCCGATCTGGTTTTTGGACCAAGAGGGGAAGATGCCGTTTTCCTTTCCGGACCTTCAACCAATATTATCAACCAGTTATATGGTTATTACATGGTGAGCGACAAAGTTAAATTGACCCTGGGTAACTTCAATACATTTTTAGGTTATGAGGTAATTTCACCGGTGGGCAACTTCAACTATTCAACTTCATATATGTTTTCCTACGGGCCATTTTCTCATACCGGACTTAAAGCAGATTTTGCTTTCAATGACAACTGGAGCGGTATGTTGGCAATTATGAATCCAACAGACTGGACAGAATTTAATCCAATCGGCCTTTATTCTTTTGGAGGACAACTTGGATATTCCAATGATTCCGGTAGTGCTTATTTGAATCTGATCTATGGAGAACAAGCGCCAGATTCGGAAGAGACTTTCCAAATAGATCTAACAACCGGATGGGATATTACCTCTGCCTTTTATCTTGGATTAAATACTACCTATAACACTACCGCTGGCTCAGGATTTTATGGAGCCGCTTTGTATCCTCAAATTAAAGCCGCTGAAAATTTTGCCTTAGGACTTAGAGCCGAATATTTTAAAGAACTTGAAGATGGTGGGCCTGTGTATGGAGCCGATGTAAGTACTGTGAATTTTACCCTTACAGGAAATTATTCTGTTGGAAATCTATCCATTAAGCCTGAACTAAGACTGGACAACGTTTCTGAAAATGTTTTTATAGACAAGGACTTGGCTCCAATAGATAACTTATCGTCTTTTATATTGGCAGTGGTCTACGCTTTTTAAATTGATGTAATTGGGTATAAACCGTGCAAAATTTAAACCCGATAATGGATATTCGTTCATTCGTGGCTTAAACTCATAAACACGCTTTATAGCCATGAATGAACGAATAATTTTACAAAATTTTTACTGGTTACTTCAAGTGAAATTCTGATAATTTAAAAAAAATTAAGGACAAGGTATGCCGAATTTTGAGTTCTGAATTCTGAATTTCTTGTTAGGGCTTTCACGCAAAGCGCGCAAAGAAATACAAACACAAAGCGCGCAAAACATATAAGGGCGCAAAACTTAGGTTACGGCAAATGGGTGAAAAAACAGAGTTTCAAACAAAAGAATTTATGAACAAAGAATGCCGGTTTTTAATTTCTGAATTTTAAATTTTGAATCCTGAAACTAGAATTTTGAATTTTTACTAAAAGCCTTAACCCCAACCGGAATTTCATCAGCCAAATGGTTTTCAGACGGGGGAACAGGACAGGAATATTTCCCGTTATAGGCACAATATGGATTGTACGCTTTATTGAAATCCAGAATTATGGAATCACCCTCCGGTTTCCTTATGTCCAAATATCGTCCGCCGGAGTAGGTGGTTTCGCCATTCGTCATATCTGTAAAAGGCAAAAATAAATAGTCCACATATTCAGGCTTTTTGATTAATTCCTGATTTTGATAGATATTTAGCTTAATAGTTTTAGCCTTAAGTTGAAAATATACTTCCCCATATTTTACGTAAATCGGCTTTCTATCGGTGGTGGTGGGCATCTCAAAAGGAGCCTCGGCCGGAGTTCGCACAAACTGCGCTGTCAGGATAAAACTAGTATCGATATCAAAAAATTCCAATCCTTCAAAATTCTTCAAATCTTTAGCGGAAAGTGGAGATTCCTCGGGATTTTTGAAATCGGCATTAATTTGGAACTGAAATTCCTCAATGCTTTTAATTTTGTCGGAGGATTGGGCATAAGCATTTATCATACTTCCCAGTAAAAAGATCAAAATAATTCGTTTCATTTTTATAAGTTTCATTTTACAAAATTGGGTTATTTTTTCCAAGGTCAACTTCCGATTTAAAAAAAATAATTGCTGCTGAAATTTGTTTAGTTTTGAATCTTATTAATTCAAAATGTTTCAGAAATTTTTCCGGTATTATATTGGCTCTTTCAGCGACCTAAGAAGAGAGGTTTGGCTGTTGGCGCTAATCACTTTTATCAACCGTGCCGGGACTATGGTTATTCCGTTTCTTTCGCTTTATCTCACCAAAAGCAGGGGTTTTTCACTGGAAGAAGTGGGTTGGATCCTTACATTTTTCGGTTTAGGTTCGGTGGCGGGTTCCTGGCTGGGGGGAAAACTGGTAGATTCCATAGGACATTATAAAACCATGGCCGGAAGTTTACTGATATCTTCAATCCTTTTTATTTTGTTGCAGTTCCCTGTTTCATTTTGGGGAATTTGCACAGGTATCTTCCTGGTAATGCTGGTAGCTGATACTTTTAGGCCCGCGGTATTTGTCGCAATAAGCGCTTATAGTAAACCCCAAAACCGCACGCGATCCATCACCCTGATTCGTCTTGCCATAAATCTCGGTTTTGCGGCAGGACCTGCCGTAGGCGGATTGATTATTGCCGGGACGGGTTACAGCGGCTTGTTCTGGGTAGACGGAATCACTTGTTTTGCCGCAGGGATTTTACTGTTAAAGCTCCTTCATCCCAAGAGAGCGATAGAAAACGTCAAGGAAATCAAATTGAACCCGCAGGCAGTTTTAAATGACAAACCTTATCTTATTTTTATTGCAGCGATGATCTTGTTCGGATTTATATTCCTCCAATATTTTTCGACCATGCCCTTATTTTATGCTGAAAAGCATGGGCTTTCTGAATTTGAGATAGGGTTATTACTCGGTCTTAACGGGTTATTGATATTTTTGCTGGAAATGCCTTTGATCAAATACCTTGAAAACCGCCAACGCTCTGTTATAATTCATGTGATTTCCGGAACATTATTGGTAGGACTGAGTTTTGTGGCGATTAATTCTACAGGTTGGATCGGGATTCTTCTGGTTGGGATATTATTTATGACCCTGGGAGAAATGATCGCATTTCCGTTTTCAAACAGCTTTGCCCTGCATAGATCTGATCGTGGAAAACAAGGTTCATATATGGCCCTTTACAGTATCGCTTTTTCGGTAAGCCACATTTTTGGCCATAATTCCGGAATGCAACTGATAAGTAAATTTGGTTATGCGTTTACCTGGAATGTAATGATTGGCCTGTCTGTAATTTCCTGCGGATTGCTTATTTGGTTGCTATTTTTGCTGAAAAAAGAACGGATCAACGAGTAAATTGTTCTCATTATTGTAAAATCTTGATTCCCCCAGGTATTTTTTGATCAGTGCATTATACTCAGGGCTTAATTTCAAATCCAGGGTTCCCGGGATATTGTATAACGGATCCATTTCCTTATACCCCGTTTTCAATAAATCTTCCAGGTAAAGTAAAGCCGTTTCATAATCACCATCGCCGGCACTTAAAGATATAATTGATCTATAGCCTTCAGGATTTTCCCTGTCAAAAATAGTTTGAAGAATTGCGGTAAATATCAATCTATCTATATGAGCTTTTGCTTCATTTAATTTCTGAAAAGTGGTTTTAGCCAGGAATTGTAAAAGTCCTTCCAGCCTGTATGCCATTTCAGCTTCTGCCTGATTTTTACCTTGCTGAAATGCTTGCAACTCCTTTATTTGTTGGCTCCACCATCCTAAATTTTCAAAATTTGAGGTAAGGACATCTTCATTAAAAAAATAAATATATTGTTCTTTGAGTTCAGTTTCTTTTATAGCGGCACGACTATATTCCCGACGTTGTTCTTTAAAAAACTTTTCATGCCTCAGATTTTTTTGCCTGTCTTTAAGATCATCTTTTTTATCAAACAGCACATATTTATCTTTCATTTTGTCCAACAACTCATAAGATTTAAATAGTTGTAATGACCTTCTCAATACTTCAGCAGTTTCAATTTCCTTCCGGTATAAACTTTCCACCAGGCTAGGATCCTGGGGAATTAAACCTTTAGACAGGGCCTGGAGGCTGAAATTTCCCAAAGCATGGGAAATTAAATTTGAATCGGGCCATTGGTGAGTACCATCAAATTTATACCAGCTTGCCTTATTCCCGGTTTTACTCAAAAACTGAATATTTTCTTTCATCTTGTAAAGCCTGAAATCACGAGTACCAACCAATCCTACAATTGAAAAATTTTCATCTTTTTTTAAAAGATCAGCATTTAGCCAGATATCCCCAACCGCTAAGACCCCCTGAATATTGTTGTAAACAGCCGGAATTGCACTTGCCACCTCTGCTCCTTCGGCCAAACCGGCGGTATAGATCCTATTTCTGTCGACAGAAAATAAATTAAAAACCCGGGACATTAACCTTGTTCCAACCTTTAAATTATTCAGTAAAGAATCTTTACTATTTATATTATTGGAAGCGACTATAAGATACCCTTGCTCTTCGCCAGGCTGTCGAAACAACTGGACTACAGATTTTCCCCTGCCCTCAGGATCAAATACAAAAAAAACCGGCCAGGATTTTTCATTTGAATAATTTGAAGGGAGATAAATGGCAAAGGTTTCAGAAAGGCTATCATTTACTGAAAGATTATCAGTAACCGCACCTTTCCTGAGGGAAATTTCCTGGGTAAAAACTATTTGAAATGAGAAAACTAATAGTAAGAAATATATGTATTTCACTTAAATCAATTTTATTCGCATAAAATTAAGGTTTTGTAACAACATAAAAAAAGACCCCTGAAATAGAAGTCTTTAATTTCGTCTCTTAAATTTGATATTTGGAATTATTTTTTAACTCTTTTCAATCTCATTGAACTTGTATCAGAACAAATTATATGAGCGATTACAGATACTATAAGTAAATCTGCGAAAATAAGGAACAACACCCTAACGGCTATAACTCCATAAAAAGTCAACCCCGCAAAACCTATTAAGCCTGTTAAAGCGGTTGCAATCAGGAAAACTAATGTGTACTTTTTCATTGTCTTTTCAATTATTGGTCAAATTTAACTACTGGGTAGTCGAACGTTTATTAAAAAAATTACAATTGACTAAAATTTAACTAAAATTACACGATTCAAAAATTATTCCGTTTCAATTAAACCCGATTTAAAGTTTCAAATATTCTTTAACATTTGTTTATTAAGACTCAATAGGGATTATTAAAAAATTAAGCACTACTTTCGCGGCCGGTTGCCATCTTCTCCAAAAGGCAACATGTTACACATTAGTCTGCCCACAAATTTTAAACCCGGTGCAGCATATATAACTCATACATGACATTTAACGATTTAGAATTAACTGAACCCCTACAAAAGGCAGTTCATCAAGTAGGATATAAAACTCCAACACCTATACAACAACAATCCATTCCCGCCATTTTAGCCGGCAGGGATATTTTGGGCTGTGCCCAAACCGGCACCGGGAAAACCGCTGCTTTTTCCATTCCAACAATACAATTATTAAACGAAAACATACAACCACTTAACCAAAAAGCGATCATTAAAAGCCTGATCCTTACTCCCACCAGGGAGCTCGCGATTCAAATTGGTGAGAGTTTGTCAGATTACGGCAGGTTCAGCAGGCTTAAGCATTTGGTTATTTTTGGTGGAGTACCCCAACATTCCCAGGTACAGGCATTGAGAAACGGGGTGGATATCCTGGTTGCAACTCCCGGAAGGCTATTGGATTTAATGGATCAGGGATATATTTCACTGTCCAAAATTGAAATCTTTACTTTGGATGAAGCCGACAGGATGCTGGATATGGGTTTTGTACATGATGTAAAAAAGGTGATCAAAAAAATTCCTGCAAAACGTCAAACCTTGTTCTTTTCGGCTACCATGCCGGATTCTATTATGGCTTTGGCCAACAGCATCCTCACTAATCCATTGAAGGTGGAAATAAAACCCGTTACCACAACGGCAGAACTAATTACGCAAGAGTTATATTATATTGATAAAACCAATAAAAAGAATTTATTATCTGACTTGCTGAAATTATCTGATGCAGATCGGGTTTTGGTATTTACCAGGACGAAGCATGGCGCTAATAAAGTAGTGAAGGATTTGATAAAGGATGGAATTAAAGCGGAAGCAATCCACGGAAACAAAACCCAGAATGCCCGTCAAAAAGCCTTGAAAAATTTCAAAGATAAAACCACCCGTGTATTGGTCGCAACCGATATTGCAGCGCGTGGAATTGATATTGACGAGCTGGCACTGGTGATCAATTATGAAATTCCAAATATTTCGGAAACTTACGTTCACCGAATTGGAAGAACCGGTAGAGCAGGTGCAAGCGGGAAAGCGATTTCCTTTAGTGATTATGAAGAGAAGACATTTATAAGAGACATACAAAAATTGATGGATCTAAAGATTCCTGTAATAGAGAACCACAGCTATCCGATGGAATATTTTGAGATTCCGGAGAAAAAACCTCAACAGGGAAGACCTTCAAGAAACCAAAGCAAAAAACCGGTTTCAAAAAAACCAAATACTGCGAAATCAACAAACAGGAGACGTTTTTGAAAGATCAAAAAATTAATAATGGCCATTCCGAAAATTTCTTCGGAGACTACCGTGATTTTTGGTGGAACCAGGCTTTTTTAGATTTAACCGCACAGCGGCTGGAACTCCGCAGGCATAAAACCATGTTGGATGTAGGCTGTGGTAACGGCCACTGGACGCGGATCATGGCGTCATTTATTGATAAAAATGCCGAAATAACAGCTGTAGACAGTGACGCGAGGTGGTTTACGGAAAATAAAGAATTAAAAGAACACTTTTCCAAAACGGGCATTTCCTTCAATTTAAGTGAAGGAAATGCTCAAAATCTCCCGTTTCCGGATAACAGTTTTGATTTTGTTACCTGCCAAACTTTATTGATCCATGTTCCGGAGCCGCAGAAAGCAATAAATGAAATGAAAAGGGTTTTAAAACGCGGCGGCACCTTGCTTTGTGTGGAACCCAACAATATTGTGCAAAGTCTTACAAAAACATCCCTCACAAAAAACGATTCAATTGAAGAAACCCTGGATCACATCAAATATCGTTTGATAATTGAAAAAGGGAAAAAAAATATGGGCCGTGGTGACAATTCCCTTGGGGATCTTTTACCGGGAATGTTCGCCCTGGAAGATCTAAGGAATATTGAGGTGCGCCTTTCAGATAAAGCCATCGCGATGTATCCTCCTTACGACAATGAGGAACAACTGGCTACTTTAAAACAATGGATGAACGGTAGTTCCTGGAAATCCAATACCCAAAAGGACATCGATTTTTTCAGCGCAGCGGGAGAAGAGTTTATGCAGTTTTATTTTGAATATCAGGAAAAATATGCCAATCGGGCAGATCATGTTATGGGCGCTCTTCAACGGGAACAATATCACGCAGCCGGAGGATCTTTGATGTACCTGGTAAGCGGGACAAAATAGTTTAATTGCAAACCTTGCATTCCGTTATTGTTTTTGCTTCCCCTACCAATTTTCCATGTTTATTTAAAGAATATGAACAACAATTGATGTAGCCTTCCTGCAATAATTTTCGCCCTCTTTGTATTCGGGATTTTGCGCCGGAGATGGAAATCCCTAAAATTTCAGCAACATTTTTTTGTTTCATATTGTAAATTTCACTTAACAAAAGGGCTTGCTGATATTTTTCCGGCAATTCATTGATCAAGGGCATAAGGCAATTCTCAGCAGTATGGAAAAATTCGGTTTCTTCCTCCTCTTTTAGCTCTGGTAATGATGTGGTTATAATTTTGTTTCTAAAATAATCTGTCACTGTGTTCCCGGAAACTGTATAGAGCCAGGACCTTATTTGTTGCCTGTTATCTAATTGGGGGATTTTTAAATGAACTTTTATGAATACCTCCTGCAGCAAATCCTTAGCAAGATCTGCATCGCCGGTTTTAGAAGTTATAAACCTCAGTAATTCTTTGGAAAATTCATCCCATAAGTTTTTGGTTTCCATAATGTAAAAATACAAAAAGCCTTCAACTTAAATAATCGAAGGCTTTTTTAGTTTAGCAATTACAATTGGAACAGGTGCAATTTGTACAGGTGCAATTTTTACAATCTACCTTTGCGCAAGCCTCACAATTGCAATCACAGGTTTTGGTATCTTTCATAGTATTTTACTTTATATGGTTTCTTTTTATAAGACGCAGGATTTTGAAAAAAGACGCAGATTTTAGGTTTTATTTTTTTAATGAAAAGTGATTTGATGAGATTCAGGTCTTATCAATGACATTCTATAGCCGAAGAAACAAGTTCGGTTACAGGTTTGGGAGACACATAAGGGATCCCCAATCCCATTCCCCGTAAAATAAACAGCAAGCCTGTGATCACCACAAATACCGGGATAAGTCTTCTTACTTTTTGCCTTGTTTTCCCTTTCAGGAACGACATAAAATAAATGCTGGTTGTCATTAAAGGCACAGTTCCCAATCCAAAAACCATCATATATAAACTGCTCCTGAAAACACTTCCGGCTGCGAGGGACGCAAAAATGGCAATATACAGCAATCCGCAGGGTAGGAATCCGTTGAGGAAACCTATGGTAAAAAAAGTATCTGCCGATTTTTTCTTAAGGGATTGCCCTAAAGCGCTTTTCACCTTTCCCACTGCTGAATAAAAATATTTGGAAAAGTTATACTTCTGAAAGGTTTTATGTGGAAG
>JAENXB010000165.1 GCA_016649785.1 Flavobacteriaceae bacterium | reverse complement strand
GCATTTTTAATTAAAACCTTCTTCATTATGTTGACATCTTATTAAAAAGACTTTTTAATTTCATATTAATTACACCAAATACGGCTTCAGATATTATTCCCCCGCTCATCTTTGAAGTTCCTTTGGTTCTGTCGGTAAATATTACAGGAATTTCCTTTATGTCAAAGTTTAACAAATGTGCCTTAAATTTCATTTCAATTTGAAAAGCATATCCTACAAAGCGGATCTTGTCCAAATTTATTTTTTCCAGCACTTTTCGCTTATAACAAACAAATCCGGCAGTAGTATCGCGAATATTCATTCCGGTAACCACACGCACGTATTTTGAAGCCAGCCAGGACAACAGCACCCTGCTCATTGGCCAGTTAATCACATTTACACCCGTTACATAACGGGAACCTATTGCCAAATCGGCCCCATTTTTTTTACAGGCATTATATAACCTGATAAGGTCATTCGGATTGTGGGAGAAATCGGCATCCATCTCAAAAATATATTCATATTTTCTATTCAGGGCCCATTTAAAACCGTGAATATATGCGGTGCCCAGACCTAATTTTCCCTTTCTCTCCTCTAAAAACAAAGAACCAAAAAATTCTGTTTGTAAAGATTTCACCTTTAAGCCAGTGCCATCAGGAGAATTATCGTCCACCACCAAAATATGAAACTTGCGTTGTAAGGAAAAAATATTCCTTATTAAACGCTCAATGTTTTCAATTTCATTATAAGTGGGTATAATAATTATCCCATTAGACATGCCTTGAATTTTGCACAAATGTAACTATTTTTGCGCTTAGCAACTTCAATTAACTTTCATCATTTACCTCTATTATTATACCTTTGTGAAAACTTTATATTTGGAAGCCATAGAAAGATATACCACTGCAAACGATTTATTGACCCTTATTATTTTGTTGGTGCTATTGTTATTGGTCTTGGCAAAAAAAATGTTTCAACCCAGGTTTGAGGATTTTGTTTCCCTGGTCACCTCGGGAAAATATATGGTGATTAAATCAAGGGAACACAAAGCGCTGTTTGGCTTTAATATCCTGATGCTCATTATTCATATTCTCAGTGTTTCACTTTTCCTGTTTATTTTATACCGCGCTTTTGTGCCTTCCAATATCGAAAATACAGGGATGATCATATTGCGCATTATTACAGGTTACAGTTTTTTTGTATTGTTAAAAATTTTCGTCGAAAAAATTATTGCCAACGTTTTTGACATTGATGACTATATAGATCACTATTTGTTCCAAAAGCATACTTATCGTAATTTCATCTCTATAATGCTGTTTCCTGTTTCGATATTTCTGGTTTATTCGGATAATTTGAATAATGTATTATTATATATAATTTTAGGACTCTTTTTTACGGCAATGATTTTAACTTTTGTCCGTATTATTATTAAAAATGAAGGACAGGTGGCAAGCTATTGGTTCTATTTTATTTTGTACCTTTGCGCACTTGAAATCACCCCGTATATTATTTTATATAAGCTAATTACAATAAGCTAAGGGTAATAAAATCGACATCTTATGAAAGTGAAAACAATTTTGATTTCTCAGCCGGAACCAAAGATAGAAAGTTCACCTTATTTTGACCTGGAAGAATCACAACGAGTAAAAATTGATTTCATTCCCTTTATACATGTTGAAGGGGTTTCATCTAAGGATGTAAGACATCAGAAAATTGATCTTACTAAATATACCGCGATTATTTTAACCAGCAGAAACTCGGTGGATCACTTTTTCAGGATTGCAGAGGAGATGCGTTTTAAGGTTCCTGAAACTCTGAAGTATTTTTGCTTAAGCGAAGCCGTTGCTTATTATCTTCAAAAATATGTCGTTTATAGAAAGCGAAAAATATATGTTGGGAAACGAAATTTTTCGGATCTGGCGCCTTTTATTAAAAAATATAAAAACGAAAAGTTTTTATTGCCTACCTCGGATATGTTGAAACCCGATATTCCGAAGACGTTGAATAAATTGGGCATCGAATGGAAACAAGCCGTTTTTTACAAGACCGTGGTAAGTGATCTCACTCATTTAAGGGAAGTGTATTATGATATCCTGGTGTTTTTTAGCCCCAGTGGAATTAAGTCGCTTTTTGAAAATTTCCCTGAATTTGAACAAAAAGAAACAAGAATCGCCGTGTTTGGGAATACAACCGTAAAAGCCGCCAAAGATCATGGTCTTACGGTAAACATTATGGCCCCAACCCCGGAAACTCCATCCATGACAATGGCTCTTCATAAATACATTAAAGAAGCTAATAAGAAATAAAGATCAACTTCAATAAAAATAAAGAAAGCCGATACTTATTTTAATAAGTATCGGCTTTCTTATGCTAAAATATGTTTTACTTAAACCAATGGACCCCCGGAAAGGATTTCCTTATTGGCGTATTCTTCAAATTTCTTGAAGTTTGCTTTAAAAGAATTCGCCAATTCCCTGGCTTTCGAATCGTAATCATCTTTATTTCCCCAGGTGTTTACCGGGTTTAAGATTTCACCCGGAACATTTTCACATTCGGTAGGCATTTGCAAACCAAAAACCGGATGTAGGGTATAGGTCACATCATCTAATTTACCTTCCAAAGCAGCGTCTATCATTGCCCTTGTATATTTCAGTTTCATCCTGCTTCCTGTACCGTAAGGGCCACCGGTCCAACCGGTATTTACCAACCATACCTTCACTTTGGCACCTTGCATTTTTTCGCTCAACATCTCTGCATACCTGGTTGGGTGCAATGGCATAAAAGGCGCGCCAAAACAAGCGGAGAAATTTAGTGTTGGCTCATTTATTCCATCTTCAGTTCCTGCAACCTTAGCTGTATAGCCACTGATAAAGTGATAGGCTGCTTGCCCCGGTGTAAGTTTGCTAATAGGAGGCAATACCCCAAAAGCATCGGCTGTAAGAAAAAATATGTTCTTGGGATTTTTCCCTATAGAGGGAACAGCTATATTATTTATATGATAAATAGGATAACTCACCCTTGTGTTTTGAGTAATGCTGGTATCTTCAAAATCTACATTTCCGTCTTTATCCAAAATTACATTTTCCAATAAAGCACCCGGCTTAATGGCATTGTAAATATCGGGTTCATTTTCTTTTGAAAGATTGATCACCTTGGCATAACAGCCACCTTCAATGTTAAAAATAGTATTTTCCTTGGTCCAGCAATGTTCATCATCGCCAATCAATTTCCTTTTGGGATCTGCAGACAAGGTGGTTTTCCCGGTGCCTGAAAGTCCAAAGAATATTGCGGCATCCTCATCATCTCCAATATTGGCGGAGCAATGCATTGGAAAAGCATTTTTTAATACGGGAAGTATAAAATTCAAAGACGAAAAAACGCCTTTTTTAATCTCTCCGGTATATCCGCTTCCTCCTATTAAAATAATTTTTTTGCTGAAGTTAAGAATGGTAAAGTTGCCTTGTCTTGTTCCGTCCACATCGGGATTGGCCTCAAAACCCGGAGCATTAATAATGATCCAGTCTTCATCGAAATTTTCAAGTTCAGATACTTCCGGTCTTAAAAACATATTGAAAGCAAATAAGTTACACCAGGGATGTTCGTTTACAGATCGAAGATTAAGACGGTAATTTTCATCAGCACACACATAGGAATCCCGAACGTATAAATCCTTTTCAGAAAGATAATCTACTACCTTGTTATATAATGAATCAAATTTTTCGGGGTCAAATGGGATGTTGATATCTCCCCACCAAACTTCATCTTTTGTTATTTCATCTTTTACAATAAACCGATCCTTTGGAGAACGTCCGGTAAATTTTCCTGTATTTACTGCCAAAGCTCCGGAACTTGCTTCTACCCCCTGACCTTCTTGTAAAGTAATACGATGAAGTTCTTCCGGAGAAAGCTGATAGTGAACATTTGAGTTTTTAATTCCGTAATTTTTCAGCGAAATCGATTTCGTAAATTGCTTGTTTGCCAACATAATAATTTAAGTTGAGTGTTTATTTAGGCTTGTAAAAGTAAATAATCTTAAACTGTTAGCCGTTTAAATGCCTTTTTTTATTTCTTTTTTAACTTTACAAAATGGATCAGGAGGATAATCCAGAACTAAATTACGCGGTTTTTTCTCATTATTTTTTGAATTCTACATACAAAAAAGAAAAAAATATCCGTTTATTTTGAAGATTTAAATCAAATAAGCAAACCAATTATAAGGTGGTTTGCAATAAACACAATTATCAAACATAAAAACCATGTAATCATAATGGGCTTTCAACGAATGAAATTCTATACTTTCATTTTGAACTTTATAAATAATCCGGTGTTCCCGGTTTATTTATAAAGTTCAAAATCCAGCAAGTTCGTATTTCAAAACCTCAGGCTTCCCTATTCCCTCAAATGGGCTTTCCTCCATTAATATTAGTAGTTTTGATATTTTGGTCTGAATGGCTTTATTACCAATTTTTTTCCAGAAAGAAATGTCATTTAAAGCCTTATCTGTATATATTACTTCCGTTATTTTTTATCCTGAAAAATTTTCTCATTTCTAAACAGTCCTTTTTTTCCCGCAGATTTTTGCGCAGAGTTTCGCCGGTTTAAAGCAATTTCTCTGCGCTTATCTGCGGATCTTAAATCTGCGCAATTCTGCGGGAATTTTCATTTTTTTATTTACCCTTTAGAATATTAGATTAAAATCAAAATTTATTTCTTTTTTACAAAATGGATCAGGAGGATAATCCAGGCCAGGATCAACAAACTTCCTCCCAATGGGGTTATCAGGGCAATAACACTAAAATCAAAACTTGTCAGTGCATTGGTTGACAATAAGTAGATGGATCCTGAAAAAAACAACACTCCAAGCATTACCAGGTAAAATACCCAATTAGAAACCTTTTGCCCTAACTGTTTCATATTTCCCAAAATGAGAAACAACAGGGCATGATATATTTGATATTTTGCTCCTGTTTCAAAGGAATCCACTGCTTCAGGCGTGAGCAAAGGCTTAAGTCCGTGGGTAGCAAAAGCTCCCAGAACAATTCCAATAAGTCCGAAGAAAAAACCTGCGATATAAAATCTTCTATCCATAGATTAATTTTTTAGGATGTAAACAATTAAGTACATTCGTAGCTCTAAGCCTACAAAACTAATTAAGAAATTTGAATATGAGACAAATATTGGTGATTGGTGCTGGAAAATCTACTTCGGTACTTATAGCCTATTTATTGGAAAAATTGGAAAAAGAAAATTTATTCCTCACAATTGGTGATCTCGAGATAGAGCAAGCCAAAAAACTTTGTAACAACCATCCAAGATGTAAGGCGATCTATTTGGATGTTTCTGATAAAGACATACGGGAATCGGCCATCAAACAAGCCGATATTGTGATATCTATGCTCCCTGCCAGATTTCATCTGGAAGCTGCAAAAGATTGCGTGAAATTCAAAAAGTCTTTAGTTACAGCTTCCTATGTAAGCAAAGAAATGAAAGCTTTGGATAAGGAAGTAAAGGAAAATGGCCTTGTTTTTATGAATGAAATAGGCGTAGATCCTGGAATTGACCATATGAGCGCAATGCGGGTCATAGACAGTATCCGGGACAACGGAGGCAAAATGTTGTTGTTTGAATCCTTTACCGGCGGCCTGGTTGCGCCGGAAAGCGACAACAATCTCTGGAATTATAAATTTACCTGGAACCCCAGAAATGTAGTGGTTGCGGGACAGGGTGGCGTAGCCGAATTTATCCAGGAAGGAAAATATAAATATATCCCTTATCACAGATTATTTAGAAGAACTGAATTTATGCACATAGATGGTTACGGGAAATTTGAAGGTTACGCCAACAGAAATTCCCTGGACTACCGAAGCATTTATGGTCTGGAAGATATTTTAACCCTTTACAGGGGAACCATTAGAAGGGTTGGTTTCAGCAGGGCCTGGAATATGTTTGTTCAACTTGGGGTAACAGATGACACCTACGTATTACAGGATTCCAAAAATATGAGCTACCGGGATTTTATCAATTCCTTTCTTCCCTATTCTCCTACGGCTACAGTTGAATTAAAGTTCAGGCTCAACCTGAAAATTGACCAGGACGACATTATGTGGGATAAAATAGTAGAATTAGACCTGTTCAATGATGAAAAGAAAATAGGAATAGAAAACGCTACTCCCGCACAGGCGCTACAAAAAATCTTATCTGACAAATGGACCCTGGCAGAAGATGATAAGGACATGATCGTGATGCATCACAAGTTTGGTTATGAGCTCAATGGCGAAAAAAAGCAAATTGAATCGACTATGGTTCATATAGGGAAAAATCAAAACCAAACCGCTATGGCAAAAACTGTTGGACTACCCGTGGCCATTGCAACACTTTCTATTTTGAACGGAAAGATAACCACTCCCGGAGTGCAAATTCCTATTACAAAAGAAGTGTATGAACCTATATTAAAAGAATTGGAAGTACATGGCATCATTTTTACTGAAAAAGAAACTGATTATTTAGGTTATAATCCTTTTGGGGAAGTTGGAAATTAACTGAAAAACACTCAAGTTTAAAACTCCCAATCTCATAAAAATCCAAAG
>JAENXB010000114.1 GCA_016649785.1 Flavobacteriaceae bacterium | reverse complement strand
CATTACTCCTAACGGATCATTTGAATATCTTCCGGTGTAACGTATTGAAGGAAAAACCGGGCTTTGGGGACTATCATCCAATACAGTAAATCCCAGACCAATATTTCCTTCCTTGTCCATCCCTATACTTCCACTAAAGCGGTCACTTTTATCGGGAGCATAAGTACCTTCCTGATGGACCCGCCAGGGACCGCCATTCCGATCTTGCCGCAATTCATACCACCTTATTCCTGCATGCTCGGCAGCGGTAGGATCTATATCTACCACAAAATTCATCACTGCGGCGTTATAATTTGTAAATCTACGGTATTGTGTCATATACATCATTGTAGCCTGCAGTACATCTACGTCCGGGCCATCATTGGGTTGATCCAAATTGGAAAAAGCACCTCCATCAAAAGTAGCGATAAATGGACTTACCCCGCTTGCAGCACCCAATTCCTGGGATTCCTGGATGGTGGAAGCAGAAGGTGAGCTCCAGTTGACATTAATTGTCCAGAGTTTTAAATGATCTTCTGAAATCCCGGCCCAGGCATCGTCCTGCAAATACACAATGGGTGAATTTCCCATTGGCGGCAATTCCCCTCCCATTGCGTGAAAACCTGCAGGACTGTAAAAACCATTGGTATTAACTCCCGGCAAGGGAAAAGAAAGCAATTTTGCAGTTTGCCCCACGAGCATTTTATCCCGTTCAAAAACATAAACTACCTGACTGGTACTGGCTGAATTGGAATTTTTATTGGTGGTCACATAATACCCATCACTCCAAACTGAAATTTTTGGATAATCGGGAATGGCCTCGTTGGTAGGAAATCTATAGGTAAACCAACCATCGTTCACAGGATCCGGGCCTTGAGAAACTGCCACCAGGAAACTTTCCGGGGTATCGCTAAATTGGGTGATCAGAAATCTGTCGGCAAATTCATCATATAAAATAATAGGATCCCCAAGGGTTTCATTTGTAAATTCCCCACCTATACTTGCCAGGGAAGCCGGAGGACTAATCTGGTTTCCATTTTTATCAAAAACAGAAAAAGCCGAATTCCAACCGTTTAGGTAATGATTAGGTCCTGCCGCGCCGGTAGGATCGGTAGGGGTAGATCTTGAAACAACAGCATCAAATGATAAAATGGGAGTTTTCGAAGGTAATTCCCCAAATTTGTCCTGTCGGGTTTTATCCATTGTTTTTGGCAATCCTTTTCCCGGAACCACTTTATTGATCCCCCTGTTCCTTGGGTTCACAATTTTAAATTCAACTGATGGCGCTTTCAACTTTCTTTTGGAAATGGCAGAAACCTGAACCGCCTTTGCAGAATCTATATATACCGGACCCGAAATTTCCCTCTTCTGCGCTGTAACCTGCAGCGAAAAAAGGAATAAAAAAAAGCTTAAATAGTGTAAAATTTTAATCATATTATTCTGAAAAGTTGCGATTCGCCATTAAGACTTTAAAAATAGTCAATTATAGATTATAATAAATAAAAGAGGCAATTAATTATTTTAATTGCCTCTTAATTCTATGTTAATAATAATATTGAGTCTTACTCCTTCATCCAGTTCTTGAAATCGACTTCTTCCCTAATAATATTTGCCAATTCTGAAATTAACACCCTTTTTTGTTCCATCGAATCCCTGTAACGCACCGTAACCGATCTGTCTTCCAGAGAATCGTGATCTACAGTGATACACAAGGGAGTTCCCACTGCATCCTGACGGCGATACCTTCTTCCAATGGCATCTTTCTCATCATACTGCACCATAAAATCCCATTTCAATTCATCTACAATTTCCTGGGCAAGTTCGGGTAAACCGTCCTTTTTTACCAGCGGAAGAATGGCTGCTTTGGTGGGCGCCAAGATAGCAGGCAGTTTTAATACCGTCCTGGTTGAACCATCTTTAAGGGTTTCTTCCTTTAATGATGAAGATAAAACGGCCAGAAACATCCTGTCCAGTCCAATAGAAGTTTCTATAACGTAAGGCACATAATTTTCATTGAGCTCAGGGTCGAAAAAACGCAATTTCTTTCCGGAATGTTCTTCGTGGGCTTTTAAATCGAAATCGGTTCGGGAATGAACGCCTTCCAATTCCTTGAATCCGAAGGGAAAATCAAATTCAATATCGGTTGCGGCATTGGCATAATGCGCCAATTTATCGTGATCGTGAAAACGGTAATTTTCTTCTCCCAGTTTCAGGGAATAATGCCATTTGATACGGGCTTCCTTCCAGTGCTCATACCATTTCATTTCTTCTCCGGGACGCACAAAAAATTGCATCTCCATCTGTTCAAACTCACGCATCCTGAAAATAAATTGCCTGGCAACAATTTCATTTCTGAAGGCTTTTCCTGTTTGCGCTATTCCGAAAGGAATTTTCATCCTTCCTGTTTTCTGGACATTTGCAAAATTCACGAATATCCCTTGAGCCGTTTCAGGTCGCAAATACAAATCGGTAGAAGAATCGGCAGATGCGCCCATTTTGGTGCCAAACATCAAATTGAACTGGCGCACTTCGGTCCAGTTTTTTGACCCTGTTTCAGGATCGGCAATTTCCAATTCTTCAATTAGAGCTTTTACATCTTTTAGATCCTCCCGGGTCAGGGAATCTCCCAGACGTTTAAGAATCACTTTTCGTAAGGTGAGATATCCTTTTACCCTTTCATTCGTAGTGACAAACTCCTGTTCATCAAAAGCATCTCCAAAGCGTTTTTTTGCTTTGTCTATTTCTTTCAGGGCTTTAATATTCAATTTTTCAGCAAAATCCTCCACCAAAACATCGGCACGATAGCGTTTTTTGGAATCTTTATTATCAATTAACGGATCGTTAAAAGCATCGACATGCCCTGAAGCAACCCAGGTTTTTGGGTGCATCAGGATAGATGCGTCTAACCCAACAATGTTTTGATGCATTTGCACCATGCTTTTCCACCAATATTCCCTGATGTTCTTTTTTAATTCTGCCCCGTTTTGACCATAGTCGTAAACCGCACTTAAACCATCGTAAATCTCACTGGATGCGAAAATATATCCATACTCTTTTGCATGGGAAATCACATTTTTAAATAAGTCTTCTTGTTTTGCCATATCGCAAAAATAAAAAAACCGCCTTGATAAAGCTCAAGGCGGTTCCTGATTTTTTTAATTATTATTATTTCAAGTTAAAGGATGAAGTACCAATTAATTGTGGTCCCGCATAAATGTAGACTTTATAAGTCCCTTCCATCAATTTTTCCTTTATGGTATTTGACAGGATACATACATCCAGTTCTTCATTTTCGTAGAATACCCTGGATTGAGCGCTGTAAACCATAGGCCCACCCTCGTGTTGAACGACAATTTGGTCACCCACAAGTTCATTTTTAGGATTATATACCTGAACATATATATCTCTTTCCCCTGGTGCTGCCAGAGCGTTCTCGGTTATGGTAAAACACGTCCTTATTTGGTCTATTCTTCCTGTTTTGTCATTTTCAACCAATTTACCGCTGTTGCGGACAATTACTCCCATCCCCTTTAACGAGGTAATCTTTAACTGGGCTGCCCTGTCAACTTTGGTGGATAAATTTTGATTGGTTACCTGCAAGGAATCGGATAAGCGAACTCTTTGAGCCAATACTGTATTTGTACTGTCTATAGTAGTTGACAGCATCATGTTTTGATTGCTCAGGCTGTCTACAACCCTGAACAAGCGATCTTTCTCGTTTTTTAAAGACCCTATTTCCCTGCGGTATCTGGAAATAAGCACCAGGTTCGCTTCAGCATCTTTTACAGAATCCAAAAGCATTGAAATGCGCTCACGGGCATCAACCAGGTTTTGATCCATCACATCATTGGTGGCGATGGCCTCATCATATTTAATAATTAAATCGTTAAGCTCATCTTCAATAACAGTTTTTTCTTTTTGAAGGATCGCCTTATTCTCTTTTTCTTCGTTGTAAAATTTAATGGTATAAATCCCAAGAGCGATCAAGGCAACCGCCAAAACCCCCGTTAAAATCTTAAGTGCATTATTACTTTTCTTTTCAGTCATCATAATATGTAATTTAGTTTGTAAATTTAAGAGTTAAAAAATGCAAATTACAATTCATTAACAAATGTTTCACGAATTATTCAATTTATTTTATCCAAAAACCTGCCAGATCTGTGATGAGATTTTGCTCAAAAATGAGCGGATCGTTTGTTTGAAGTGCTTACATGAGCTTCCTGTTACCAATTATCATCTTTATTACGAAAACCCTGTTAAAAAAGTATTTTATGGCCGGGTTCCCGTTGAAAATGCGACATCCCTGATGATCTTTAAAAAGAAAGGAAGCGTTCAAAAGTTAATTCATCAGTTAAAATACAAAGGTCAGCAGGAAATTGGCCCTTTCCTGGGAACCTGGCTGGGCGCAGAATTGGAAAAAATGCCAGCCTTCCGGGAAATAGATGCGGTTATTCCCGTACCCTTGCATAAATTGAAATTACGCTCCAGGGGTTTCAACCAGGTGGAGGGTTTTGGAAAGGAAATTGCCGGCACCTTAAAAATTCCCTATTTAGACCAGGTGCTTTTAAAAAAATCTTTTACGACCACACAAACTATAAAGGAACGATTAGCACGATGGGGAAATATTGAAGAAACCTTTATTCTTGCGAGGCCTCAGGACATTAAAAATAAACACGTTTTACTGGTAGACGATCTTATCACCACCGGCGCCACTCTTGAGGCGTGCGCCAACACACTTAAACAAGCAGGAGGTGTAAAAATAAGCATTGCAACCATGGCAGTTGCGGGCTGAAAGAAAGAAAAAATAATTGTTTCTTTGCTTAAAATTCTGGTGTTCATGAAAAAGCATATTTCCGGATTATTAATTCTGCTTATCTCATTGCTTTTTGTGCAATGTGCAAAAAGAGGAACTCCCACGGGAGGATTGCTGGATTCCATTCCGCCGGCATTTTTGCGCGCGGCACCGGAAAATTATTCGGTAAATTTTAATAAAAAGGAAATTCGAATATATTTTGATGAATATATTAAACTGGAAAAACCCCAGCAACAAATTATCATTTCCCCGCCAATGGCCCCAAAACCGGATATAACCCCACTGGGTTCGGCACAAAAATATATCAGGATCCGGATTAATGACACCCTGCAGGAAAATACTACCTATGCTTTTAACTTTGGAAATAGCGTGGTGGACAACAACGAGGGCAACCCGCTACCCTATTTTAAATACGTATTTTCTACTGGCAGTTATATAGATTCCCTGAGCATTTCCGGAACGGTTTCCGATGCACTTTTAAAGGAAGCAAATCCGTTTATTTCGGTGATGTTGTATGAAGTAAATGAGGATTTTTCCGATTCCCTGGTTTATAAAGACCCGCCCAGATATATTACAAATACCCTGGACAGCCTTAAAATTTTTGAACTCTCTAATTTAAAGGAAGGAACCTATCAATTAGTTGCGGTACAGGACTTAAACAGCGATTACAAATACAATCCGGGGAAGGAAAAAATTGCCTTTATAGATCAACATATAAATATTCCTTCAGATACTACCTATAATCTGGTAATGTTTAAGGAGGAGTTGGCCTTTAAGCCAGAACGGCCAAAACAGGAAGGCCAACAGAAAATTTTGATAGGTTACCGGGGGAAAGTAAATCTGGACAGTTTAAAATTTAAACCCCTAAACACGCCTGCTTTAGATTTTGATTACAGAATTTCTAAAGTAACCGGCAAAGACAGCCTTTATTTGTGGTTTAAACCACCATTGCAAACAGATAGCCTTTGGATGCAAGTATCTGCGCCAAACCGCATAGATACTTTGCTGACACGAATATCAGAGATGCCAAAAGATTCCCTGAGAATTACCTTTGAACCTTCCGGAAATCTGGATTTTGGCAAAAAAGTATTTTTAAAATCCACAATTCCTTTATTGAAAAAAAATGATTCCCTGATTCAAATTTTAAATAAGGATTCGCTCGCCGTAAATTTTTCTTCGGAATTGATCCCTTATGAAAATTCAATTCTTCTGAAATTTGATCAAAATGAAAGCGAAACCTATCGTATTACTGTTTTGCCAGGTGCATTGACCGATTTTTTCAATTCTTCAAACGATACCATCCGGGCCAACCTAAAAACCAGGGCATTTTCCGACTACGGAAACCTGAGCCTCAACTTACAAAACATCAGGAATTTTCCAATTATAGTTCAGCTTACCGATGAAAAAGGGATTATAAAAGCCGAAAAGTTTTCCGCTTCAGAAAGCAACCTTCGGTTTGAATTGATCTCTCCCGGAAAGTACCTAATCCGGGTGATCTATGACAGTAACGAAAACGGCAAATGGGATACCGGAAATTACCTAATGAAAATCAAACCCGAAGAAATTATTTATTTTCCAGATCTTATGGAAATACGACCAAATTGGGATATCAACGAAACTTTTATTCTAAACTGAAGCTATCCCTGTCCTGAAGAAATTTCAGCTTTTCACGGGTTTCTGAAACATGCGATTTTTCCAGGCTCACCACTTGTGTAAATTCGAATTCCCGATTGTTTTTAAACAAAGGTCTTCCCAAACAGTCGTATATGGCCGAATGACCGTTATACTGATACTTATTTCCGTCAGAGCCGGTTCTGTTAACACCAATGCAGTAAGACATATTTTCTATGGCCCTTGCCTGCAATAAAATGTCCCAGGCGTGAATCCGGGTTTCTGGCCAGTTGGCAACGTAGATCAACAAATCGTAATCCACGGTATTTCTGGCCCAAACCGGGAAGCGAAGATCATAGCATATAAGCGGGCAAATTTTCCAGCCTTTATAATTGACAATTAACCTCTCATTGCCTGCGGTATAAGTTTGATCTTCCCTGGCGAGGGTAAAAGCGTGTCGCTTATCGTAGGTTTTAAAAGTAGTATTCGGGAATACGAAATACAACCGGTTGTAAAAATTATTGTTTTCCTTAACTATTAAACTCCCTGTTACAGCGACATTTCTTTTCCTGGCTATTTCCTGAATCCATTTAAAAGCAGGGCCTTGCGGTGGTTCTGCAAGATTTCCGGCATTCATGGAAAAACCGGTGCTAAACATTTCCGGCAACACGATCAAATTGACATTTTTGTCGATCAAATCGATTTTTTCAGAAAATAAATTCAGGTTTTCTTCTATATTTTCCCAGGCAAGATCTGCCTGGATTATGGCTATGTTTAAATTTTTGTTCATTCTCAAATTTTATAAAAATTTAATACTTCCCTGCTAAATGCTTGTTAAATGATTGCATTAAAACAAGAATATAAATAATTTTATTGAAAAATAAAATAATATGGACCAAGATAGCTTTTTTCAAAGAAATTCTTTCGCTTCCAGCACCTCAAGGGGTTTAATTGCGGGATTTTTAGGCGGTCTGGCCGGAACCGCTGTAAAGAGTATTGTTGAACAGTTTCTTCCTGTGAGAAAAATTGAACAGCGATCTGCCCAGATAAAAATAGTGGACAATCTATCGACCAAGATCCTGGGAAGTCCAGTTAACAGCAATCATGAAGCTTTGGCTGAACAGCTGGTGAGTTTTCCCTTTGGAGCCAGCATTGGGGCAGCCTACGGATATGGAAAGAAGGATAAAGACGAATTTCGGTTGATTGATGGAGCTATTTTAGGAGCAACAACCTGGGGTTCTACCCACGAAACTTCCCTCCCACTTTTTGGCCTGGAATCAAAACCCAAAAATATTCCGGTCAGGATGCAGGCCAATGAATTATTTGCCCATGTATTATTTGGGATTACTACAGAATTGGTTCGCAGTTATGTGAATGAACGTTTGAAAAGGCAATAATTGGGCAAAAGGAACTTATTGGATCTTATTTAATATTTCCGCAGCTTTTACAAGGGTTTCATCGGTTTTCGCAAAACAAAACCGCAATTGTTTATTATCCTTATTATCAATATTAAAAACTGAAACCGGGATGGTGGCTATTTTGTACTGCTTTATCAGGCGATGGGAAAATTCAACATCATTTTCTCCTGTAATATCCGAGTAATCTAATAGTTGAAAATATGTACCCGCAGATGCTTTTCCTTTAAATTTACTGCCTTCTATCAATTCCAGAAACCGATCTCTTTTTTGCTGATAAAATTTCCCCAGGTTGAGATAATTTTCCGGGATTTTAAGATATTCAGCATAGGCCTGCTGCATGGGATGATTTACACAAAACACAGTTAACTGATGGACTTTTCTAATTTCCCGCATCAATTCTTCGGGGGCCACGCAGTAACCGGTTTTCCAGCCCGTGTTGTGAAAGGTTTTTCCGAAGGAAGCACAAACCACGGCCCGTTCTGCCAAACCGGGAAATGAAACCGCACTATGATGTTTATTATCATCAAAAATAAGGTGCTCATAAACCTCATCACTCAGCAAAATAATATCAGTATTTTTTAATAAACTTTCCAGTTTCTTCATATCAGATTCACTCAGTAAAGTGCCGCTGGGGTTGTGAGGGGTATTGATGATGATCATCCTGGTTTTTGAAGTGATCTTTTCCTCCACCTCCTGCCAGTCAATACTAAAATCAATTCCTTTTAACTGAATTAAAACCGGGATGCCTCCATTCAGCTTGATGCTTGGCTCATAAGTGTCATAAGCGGGCTTAAAAACAATCACTTCATCTCCTTTATGGACAAATGCCGTGATGGCTGAATAAATTGTCTGTGTGGCGCCATGAGTGACCGTTACTTCGGTATTTCCATCATATTTTTTTCCGTATAAAGCTTCGATTTTTTTAACAATTTCGTGCCTAAGCTCCAATACGCCTGCCATTGGAGCATATTGATTATGCCCGGTTTTCATCGCTTTTGTCACCAATTCTTTTAAGTGATCGTCGGTCTTAAAATTGGGAAAACCCTGAGAAAGGTCCAGTGCGTTATGTTTTCCGGCCATTTGGCTCATTATGGAGAAAATGCTGGCTTTTTCGCCTTGTAATTTTGATTCGAAAGGATTTGAAAGGTACATTGATTATTTTTTAAATAAGATGCAAAAAAAATCCCGGATTCTAAAAGAAACCGGGATTGAATT
>JAENXB010000282.1 GCA_016649785.1 Flavobacteriaceae bacterium | reverse complement strand
GCAACGGTTGTAGTTGATACCACCAAACAAAAAATGTATTCTATTAAACCTGCAATGGAGGTGCCTTCAGCATTTGAAATTCCGAATTGGTTTTGGTGGATACTGATGGGTTTGTTTATAATTGGTCTGGGTTATTTTTTCTTCAGAAGAAAAAAGAAAAAACAGGAAGCAGAAAAACAATTGCCACCTTATGAAAGGGCATTGTTTGAATTACAACAGCTGGACAAATCCCAATTATTGGAAAACCGCCAGACAAAAGAATATTATTCAAAATTAACCGAAGCTGTAAGGCGATATCTGGAGGATGAGATAAACCTTCGGGCAATGGAGAGCACGACTTCTGAGCTTATCAATTATCTGGAAATTAAGATGGAGGCCGGGAAATTGAAATTGAGCCGGGAAACCATAGATGAACTTAAAACCATTTTGCAGCGCGCAGATCTTGCGAAATTCGCCAATTCCAGACCGGATATAATTACCGCCAAAGGAGATCGGTCAAAAATTGAACATGTAATAACCGATACAAAAGCAGCGATTCCAGAACCTACAGAAGAGGAACGATTAAAAGATGAGGCCTACAGGAAAGCACAATTAAAACGCAGGAAACGAAAACGTATAATTATTGGAGTTTCGGGCGCGATCATTGTAATTGCACTGGGAATTACCGCACTTGTTACCACCAGGGGTTTTGACTATTTAAAAGACAGTTTAATCGGCAATCCTACCAAAGAATTGCTTGAAGGCGAATGGATACAAAGTGAATATGGAGATCCTGCAGTGTCCATCACAACTCCAAGGGTTCTTAAACGGGGTGAAATTGATATGCCCAATGATGCTAAAGCCATGTTGGTTGGCAATGAAACCTTTATTGACGGAAGTTTGGACAATCCTTTGTATGTTGTTTTAAGCACTGTAAAGTTTCAAAAAGATGTGAAATTTGAATTAAAAACTGCCGTAGAGGGGGTTTATGCAAATTTAGAGCGAAAAGGAGCCAAAAATATTATTGTTAAAGAGGAAGAATATAGCACATTGGAAGGAATTAAGGGAACTGAGGTTTTTGGAACCCTGGAAATTGAAAATCCGGTTACAAAAAGACCGGTGATCAAGAAATATAGCATTCTGAATTTTGTCGAAAATGGCGGTTTTCAACAAATCACCGTAATTTATGATGAGCAAGACGTTTATGCCGATGAAATCGCGAGCCGGATTATTAATTCGGTTGAATTTGAAAATCCAGGGAACTAATGTTAGATAATTTTACATTTGAAAATCCGCAATTTTTTTGGTTATTGCTACTATTGCCAATAGCTACAGCCTGGTATTTTTGGAAACGGAACAAGCAACTTCCGGAGCTTAAAATTTCGAGCGTAAAAGGCTTTAAGGCCAAACCCAGTTTACTTCCTTTATTGAGACATGGTTTGTTTATGCTGAGGTTGTTGGCTCTTGCTCTTTTAATTACCGCAATGGCCAGACCGCGTACTACAGATGTTTCAACTAAAACAACCTCAACTCAGGGAATAGATATAGTGCTTGCAATTGATGTTTCCGGGAGTATGCTCGCAAGAGATTTACAACCAAACAGGTTGGAGGCTTTAAAGGAAGTTGCCGCCGAATTTATAAAGGGCCGGCCTTCAGACAGGATTGGTTTGGTGGTATATGCCGGTGAGAGTTTTACCAAAACCCCTGTAACCAGTGATAAAGCCATCGTGCTAAGCGCTTTGGCCGATATTGAATTCAATACGGGTTTAGAAAACGGTACCGCGATAGGAATGGGACTGGCAACTGCGGTAAACAGATTAAAAGACAGCAAGGCGAAGAGCAAAGTGATTATTTTATTGACTGATGGAGTTAACAATGCCGGGTTTATAGATCCTAAAATTGCTAGTGAACTGGCAGTGGAATTCAAGATAAAAACCTATACAATTGGGGTTGGAACCAATGGAATGGCGCTTTCGCCTGTGGCACTGATGCCAAACGGCCAATTTCAATACGGATATGCGCAGGTGGAAATAGACGAAAAATTGCTCCAGGAAATTGCAAATGTAACAGGAGGAAAATATTTTAGGGCAACCAATAATGAAAAACTGGAATCCATTTACGAAGAAATTGACAGCCTGGAAAAAACCGAGGTCGAAGAATTAAAATATACCAATTACGAAGAAAATTTCAGGCCGTTATTACTTTTGGCCGGGCTATTACTTATTATGGAACTCTTTTTGCGGTTTACTGTTTTTAGGAGTTTTATATAAAAAGCATCAACTACCTTTTGGGTGGAAATGTGTTGAAAACAATGAATATTTGGGATAAATATCATCAGAAGGTATCTTCCCATAGAAATAAATAAGAGGTGTTTAAATGTATATTTTAGAGGAAGAAAAATATTTCTGGTTGTTGCTCATCATCCCTTTTTTGGTGGTGCTCTATGCGTTGCTTCTTCTTTGGAAAAAACGCAGACAGAAACAGTTTGCTACCCCCGGGATGCTTCAGAAATTAAGCCCGGAAAAATCCCGGTTCAAACCTGGTTTAAAATTCGCTATATTATTGCTTGCTTTAGCCAGCCTAACAATGGCTCTTGTAAATCCTAAGATTGGGACCAAAATGGAAACCGTAACCCGGGAGGGAGTAGATGTTGTGTTTGCCATTGACGTTTCAAAAAGTATGGAGGCTGAAGATATTGCGCCAAACCGATTGGAGAAATCCAAACAATTGGTCACCCAGACCATCAATAATTTGGTGGGCGACCGGATTGGGATTATAGCTTATGCGGGAAGTGCCTTTCCGCAACTGCCAATTACCACAGATTATGCTGCCGCAAAAATGTTCCTGCAAGCTATGAATACCGATATGGTGTCATCTCAGGGAACAGCTATCAATGATGCGATAGACCTGGCCACCACTTATTACGATGATGCAGACCAAACCAGCAAGGTGTTGTT
>JAENXB010000159.1 GCA_016649785.1 Flavobacteriaceae bacterium | reverse complement strand
GGAGGTGATATTATACACCCGTTTATCTTCGGGCATTTCTTCAGGAGGTGCAGTATTTATTCTGGTTATTGGGGGAGTGGTGGGAATTAATTTTCCGGAGCTAAGCCGGGATTCGTGTTCTGTCTGAAGTCTTGATTTTGATGCGTTACATGAAGCAAGCAGCGCCATTAATACAAATAACAAACCAAATTGATAAAAATATTTTCTCATTAAATATTATTGTTTAATGGCATTATAGATCAAAGCAGCCGTTTTTTGACTTGCGCCCGGGCCACCCAGTTCTTTCTCTAACTCATAATAAGCTTCAAATATTGTTTCACGGTTATCGGGATCTAAGATTTTGTTCAGTTCTTTTTTCAGGGACTTCTTGTTGAAATCGTTTTGGATCAGCTCTTTTACGACCTCTTTTTTCAAAATCAAATTCACCAGTGAAATATAATCCAATTTAATTATACGCTTTGCAATCTGGTAAGAAATACTGCTTCCCTTGTAACAAACTACTTCCGGCACCTTTAACAAAGCCGTTTCCAGAGTGGCAGTTCCTGAGGTTACTAGGGCGGCTGTTGACAAGGTCAATACATCGTAGGTTTTATTCATCACCAAATGAACGTTTTTTTTCTTTATAAAAGTTTTGTAAAATTCGGGTTCCTGGCTGGGAGCTCCGGCAATTATAAATTGATATTTCTTAAAATCTCCGGTAATGCTGAGCATTGTTTGCAGCATTTTGGAGATTTCCTGTTTCCTGCTTCCAGGAAGCATCGCAATTATAGGACGGGAATCCAGGTTGTGAGTTTTCCTAAATTCATTTGCGTCCACCAATTCCCTGTTTGATATGGCATCAAGTAAGGGATGACCAACAAAATGAACCGGAAACTGATGTTTTTTCTCATAAAACTCCTTTTCAAAAGGAAGAATAACATACATCTGGTCTATATCCCGTTTGATATCGGAGATCCTGTTTTCCTTCCAGGCCCAGATTTGTGGGGAAATATAGTAATGGGTTGCGTAGCCCCATTCCTTCGCCCATTTGGCAATCCTTAGATTAAATCCCGGATAGTCCACAAATATGATCACATCGGGTTGATATTCTGCAATATCTTTTTTGCAAAATGATATGTTTTTTACAATAGTCCGCAAATTAAACAGGACCTCCACAAATCCCATAAAGGCGAGTTCCTTATAATGCTTTACCGGAGTACCACCTACTTCCTGCATTAAATCCCCACCCCAAAACCTGAAATCGGCTGCTGGATCAATTTGTTTCAGGGCCTTCATGAGGTTGGAGGCGTGCAAATCTCCAGAGGCTTCTCCTGCGATAAGGTAATATTTCATAAGGTATCCTATTTATGAGTTTAATGTAGCCATAATATTCGCAGTTTTATTTAAAAAACGTGATCAATCTAAAATAGCACGAATGCACGAATTCTAAATTATTTGGATCGAAATAAGACCTTTTTTATTCGTGCATTCGTGGCAAAAAAACGGCACGAATAATCATTTTCCCGGATGAAAAATTTTAATTAAATGAAGGTTTTTTTTCAATTAATTAAAGGACCATTGATATCGCAATGAGTATAGCGGCCAACACCGTCGCCAAAACTACTCCCCGGGCATGATAAATTTGATTTTTTTTTAAAAATACAAAAAATGGAAAGAAATTCAAGAGGGCTCCCAAAGCTATAATTTTGCCCAAATAACCGTTTCTTACGGCATGCTTCAGCGTAGGTCCCAGATCCATTTCAGAAAAAAAAGTAATGTACAGAAAGATACCCGCGGCATTGGCGAAAATTCCTACAAGAAATCCGATCGCTATTTTTTTTCTAAGCATTGAGGTCCCAGGTATTTAGATCCTGTATAAAATGATGGGCGGTTAAATCAAATTGTACCGGGACTATTGAAATATATCCATTTTCCAGTGCCCATTCATCGGTATCCTGCCCATTATCTTCATTTACAAATTTTCCGGTAAGCCAGTAATAATCCCTTCCTTGCGGATTGGTGCGTTTGTCAAATTCTTCTACCCAGTAAGCCTTGGCCTGTCGGCATATTTTGATCCCTTTAATATCTGCTTCTTTTAATTTTGGAAGGTTCACGTTTAAAACAACCCCTTTGGGAAGCCCGTTTTTCAATACGTTTTTGGTGATGGATTTCACAAATTTTTTGGCCGGTTCAAAATCGGCAGTCAGGGAATAATCTGTCAATGAAAATCCAATTGCGGGGATCCCTTCAATCCCGGCTTCAACAGCCGCGCTCATGGTACCGGAATAAATTACGTTAATGGAAGAGTTGGAGCCATGGTTAATCCCACTCACGCACAAATCAGGTTTGCGGTGCAGGATTTCCTGGGTTGCAATTTTAACACAGTCGGCCGGGGTGCCGGAACAACTGTATTCTTTATGGTTGTAGATCTCTTTTATTATAACGGGGTCGCAATACAAGGTGTCATTAAGGGTAATTGCGTGTCCCATGGCGCTTTGAGGACTGTCCGGTGCCACCACCACCACATCGCCCAGTTCTTTCATCACCTCAATCAGCGCGCGAATTCCGGGAGCAGTAATTCCATCGTCGTTGGTTACTAAAATAAGCGGTCTCGTTTTGGGCATAGATATTTTTTTTATATTGCTAAAATAATAATTTCCAAAGGAAAGCTTATCTTAGGCGTCTTACAAATTAATTGTGGGATTCGTTACACTTGGCACAATTTTTAATGTACTTAGACTGAAAATTAATGATGAAAATAATGCGATTTATGAGAAGGAATTCTAAAATTTTGGTGTTGGTCTTACTTATGGCAGCGGCATCATGCAGTTTTACAACAAAATCATTCGACGATCCTGATAAAGACAAACTTTTAATCGATTTGATCACTTATGTCCTTCAACGCGGGCATTATGATGCTAAGGCTATAGATGATAGCTTTTCTGAGGAGGTATATAACGATTATCTGAATGCTATAGATCCGTTAAAACGGTTTTTTTATGCCGAAGATATAAAGGAATTTTCAGCCTATGAAGACAAAATAGACGATCAGATTAAAAACAAAGAACTCAGCTTTTTTAACCTGACCCATACCAGGCTTCAGGAAAGAATGACTGAGGTTAGGGGTATTTATAAAGAAATTTTGGCCGAACCCTTTGATTTTTCTGTCAAGGAAGATATCAATACCAATTATGAAGAAATAGAATATGTCAATTCCAGGGAAGAACTGAAGGAACGTTGGAGAAAACAATTAAAATTCAGTGCTCTTGGTAATTATTACGATAAAAAACAGGATCAAATTTCCAATAAAACTTCTAAAGCGGGGATTACCGATGAGGATGAGGACGGAAACCTAAGAGATCCGCTTTCGCCACATGGGCAGGTTTCAGCTACCCCAGCTTCAGAAGAAACTGATTCCATACAAAAATTCAAGACTGACGCTGAATTGGAAAAGGAAGCAAGGGAAAGTTTATTGACTTCCATGGATGAGTATTTTGACTTTAGTGAAGAATTGGAGCGCAAAGATTATTTCACCGTTTATATAAATGCCATCGTAGAGGAATTTGATCCGCATACATCTTACTTTGCACCACAGGATAAAGACAGGTTTGATATTGCTATGTCCGGAAAACTGGAAGGAATAGGCGCAAGATTGCAAAAGAAAGGCGATAACATCACTATAATGGAGGTTATCTCCGGCGGTCCGGCCTGGTTAAGCGATAAGGTAGGCGAAGGCGATATCATTTTAAAGGTAAAACAAGAAGATGAGGAAAATGCGGTAAGCATTGTGGGAATGAGGCTTGATGATGCAGTAAACCTAATTAAGGGTCCTAAAGGGACCAAGGTTACCTTAACAGTTAAGAAAAAAGTTCTCGGGAATATTGAAGATGTCACCATTACCCGGGATGTGGTGGAGCTGGAAGAAACCTATGCTAAATCTGCACTTGTAGAAAAGAATGATAGGGTATATGGTTTGATCAACCTTCCAAAGTTTTATTTCAATATGGAAAACTACAATGAGCGTAATGCCGCTTCAGATGTGAAGCAGGAAATTATCCGCCTTAAAAAACAAGGAATGGAAGGGTTGGTTTTGGATTTGAGAAATAACGGTGGAGGTTCTCTTAAAACAGTGGTGGATATCGCGGGTTTATTTATTGAAAAAGGACCAATTGTTCAAATAAAATCCAAACAGGACGGAAAGGAAATATTGGAGGACACAGATTCCAATATCGTATGGGACGGGCCTTTGGTGATATTGGTCAATGAGCTTTCAGCTTCGGCTTCGGAAATTTTGGCAGCAGCAATGCAGGATTATAAACGAGCCATTATTATTGGAAGCAAACAAACCTATGGGAAGGGAACCGTGCAAAATGTAATTGACCTGAACAAAACTGTTAGAAGCAATGAATACGGAGATTTAGGCGCGCTTAAGCTTACCACCCAAAAATTTTACAGGGTGAATGGCGGTTCCACACAATTGGAAGGAGTTAAAAGTGACGTTGTAGTGCCGGACAGGTATAGCTTTATAGAAATTGGGGAAAGGGATAATGAAAACCCATTGCCCTGGGATCAAATTGAAGCTGCCAAATATAAGATTTGGGACGGTTATATAGATTATAACCAAACCATTGAAAACAGCAAGAAGAGAATGGCAAACAGCGAACAATTAAACCTGATTTCGGAAAATGCCAAATGGGTTAAGGAAAAAAGTGATGAAGAAGTATATCCATTGAGTTATGAAGGATATAATAACCAACGCAACCTTTCTCAAGAAGAAGCCAAACGCTTTGAAGCTATTTCAGATTACACCACTAATTTGACCTATGAATCTTTGCCCTATGAGCTTGATTTGTATGTAAAAGATACTATTCTAAAAGAAAAACGCACACGTTGGCACAAAAGCCTGAGCAGTGATGTGTATGTGGAGGAAGCTGTTAATGTTTTGGAAGATATAAAAGTGAATAATATCAAAAAAGCGAAGGTGGCTGTCAAAAATTAATAACTTTTAAATTTTTGTTTTAAACGCTTCAAAAAGTAAATAATATCTTTTGAAGCGTTTATTTTTTGTCGGAATTTAAAGCAAGTTTACTGAAGGTTCAGACCCGGTTACGGTTTTGTCAATGCAATAATTCAACAGAAATAATATTCAGAAAAAGCTATGAAAAGGAAATACGTGTATCCCGTGATTATTCTTGTGGTAGCTTTGATCCTGTTGATGATAGAACGTTGTTCCTAAATCCAGGTACCAAAGGGGGATCCCTTTACATCCGGCTTATTTAAAAATGACGGGTCTAGGTTTTCCAAAATCGAATTCTTGAAAACCAAAATCTGTTGTATCAAAAGAATTGGTTTTAAAAATGTTTTTCCCCTGACCGGGAATAGTTGGGTAAAAGGAAAAGGAAAATTGAAATGAATTAAAGACCAAATAGTCATTATTGATCAATACCCCAATTCCAAAAGAAGAATACAATTTGCTTTTTGTGAGTCCGGCATCTTGATTTCCAAGCATTGCAGCCGAGAAATTAAAAAATGGGTTTAGTCTAAACCCAACTATATTTCTTGGGGAATAAAATTGTGTTTGTAGAGAAAGAACAAATTTCTCAGTGCCATAAACAGCGCTGTCAAATCCCCGGATTCCCGCACTATTAACCCCTTGAATACCTGCTCCATTGATACCCTGAAAAATAGTGCTTTCATTTATTGTCAATTTGTCCCCAACTGATTCCAGCCTGTTGACTCCTATAATTATTTGTGGTTTTATAAATTGTCTCATCTTCCACTTTCCAATTTCCACCAAATTTGTAAAATAATTTGCCTGGAATGAAAAAGCAGATTGCTCGGTTTTTTTATCCCTGAAAAATGTTCCATATTCAAAATTAGTGCTCAAATAGCCCCACTTAAAATAGTTTCCAAAGGAAGCTCTGGCTCCAAGGTAGAATCTTTCCTGGTTGTTTTTTATTTGATAACCTCCAGTTATTCCGTAAATTTTACCAACAGGAACATCTTCAATAATGCCATAATGAAATAAAAACTGGTCTTCAACGAACTGTCGGGAAGTAATTCCAATTCCGCCTAAATAAAAAGTTTCCCCGGAAAAAAAATTGATCCTGTCGTATTCAACGGTAGGACTTTCTTTGTATTGGACATTTAATGACCTTGCTGAAAATATCAGGTTGCTGGTTCTTTCCCTTTCGGTTTTTCCTTTAAAAATGGGGAAGGAGTAACCACCCCAAAAATCCTGGGAATTGAATTTAAAATTTTGGGTGTTGTATTGTAATTGTACGTTTTGAAGGGAATCAATTCGAAATTGTTCGTCAATATAAACACCGCCGGCCCAACGTGTTAAGGGTGAGTAAAAAATGCGGTCAATATTCAAACTTTTTCCATAGTGATCATTTAGATCAATTTGGTAGGCAACGGATGTTTTAATATAGGTGTTTTTGATATTGGGAATCTCATATTTCATTCTGTATGCGTTTTTTCCATCGGTTAAACGCTTCGTAAATTTGTTGTTAAAATCATGACCTGTTCCCAAAAAATTTCTTTCGTGAAAACCAACTGCTGTTCTTGAGGATGAAATGGATCCTTTAGGTATCAAACTCCAGGAATCCAGAGCCCTTATGTAAATGTCAACCGAATCGGGATTTTGGGGTATTGGTTCTGTTGTGATTTGCACTTCCCGAACAAAGCGTTGCTGTCTTATCAAACGTTCCGATTCTCTTACTGAAAGAGGATCTAAAGGTTCGTTTCTTCTAAACAGCAAAAGATTTTTT
>JAENXB010000164.1 GCA_016649785.1 Flavobacteriaceae bacterium | reverse complement strand
TTTGCTGCTTTTTCACTTCCTTCATTAAAACAAATAGTATTTGCATTTGGTATCCTATACATATTTTCACCCCAGCTAAGAGACTGAGGTAAAGGAATAATGGCAGGTGGTGGTCCTTCAGCACTAATTATTTTATCAGAGGATTGGTTTTCCCCAAACGATGAAAAAAAGACTGAAACTATTAAAATTAAGGCAGGAAATTTATAATATAGTGATTTCATAAAATTAGAAAATTGGATGGTTATATGTGGCATTATAATAAATCAAATCCTGAAAAAAATATGAGGTAATTCAATCCTCATACCGGTTTTCTATTTCAGTTTGGGCGATGTCTGTGATTAATCCCGCTAATTTTTGAGCAACAGCAGCAAAGAATTTTTCGCCCTTTTCTTTCGTGGCCTTTTTGGGGTTTCCTATTCCGGTATCCGTGGTTACCATAGACCATTTTCTTTCAGACCAGGCCCAGCCATCACGTATTCCTTTTATTCTGGATTTTCGCTCTTTTCCTAATCCCGCCTCCTCCAAAGGCAATACCAGATCAGGCCTTAAATGCAGCATCAGGCTAGTTTCCATTTCGTCAGCATGATCTCCGGATTCTTCAAAAAAGGCTGATTTATCAACTGTTTGAAAAAAATTGGTCGTTACGAGAAGCATCTTTGGAAATTTCAATCCCAGTTCCCTTAAGAGGGGTTTAAAATTATTTCCTCCATGACCGTTGAGCAGGATCAATTTAAATATTCCCTGCCGGTTCAATACTTCAATAATATCAGAAAGAATAGCAAATTGGGTACTGGGATTTAGATTAATATCCAGGTCAATATCTACCTGGCCCGTATTTACTCCGAAGGGAATATTGGGAAGAATCATCGCTTTTGTTCCAAGTTCCCATGCGCGCTTTCCGGATTCAGCTGCAATAGCTTCTATTTGATAATTATCTGTTGCATAAGGCAAATGGTAATTATGTGCTTCGGTGGCACCCCAAGGCAAGACTGCCACTTCAACATCAAGCTTTTTTATAGCTTTCCAATTGGTTTCTGCGAGCATATAGGGTCTCATATTTTTCTTATTTTATATCCATATGATGCGTAATACAGAATAAACAAATAACAAGGTATTAAAATCCAATAAGCAGATTGCGGATTCCAGCTATCAGTTAAGGCTCCGTAAAGCAGCGGAATTATCGCTCCACCAGAAAGGGCCATAATTAAAAAGGATGCTCCAACTTTGGTGAACCGCCCTAATCCATCGATGGCCAATGGCCAAATTGCCGGAAATACCAGGGCATTTGCCAAACCTAACAAGGAGATAAACAGAACTGAAATATATCCATCGGTGAAAATGGCTCCCAAACCAAGGACTATTCCCAATATTGCAGAAAATTTCAAAGCTTTTTCCTGGGTTATAAATCTTGGAATAGCATAAATCCCAATTAAATATCCCACGATCATGGCGGTCAAAGTATAGGTGGCAAAAAATTTGGCCGTAGTAAAAGGAATTCCCTGTGAAGCGCCATAACTTATTACCGTATCTCCAGCCATTACCTCGACTCCAACATAAAGAAACATGGCCAGGGCACCTAATAACAAATGTGGGAATTGAAAAATACTTTTCTTATTTATATTGGTCTTTGCCAGGGTTTCATCTTCTTTATCGGTATCGATTTCCGGCAATGAAGAAAAATAAATAAAAATGGCAAGTAAAATAAGTACCCCCATCATAATTAAGTAAGGCACTATTACTCTTTCGGAAAGCACATTTAAGGCCGAGGCTTTTTCTGCCAGGTTCATGGTTTTCAATTCCTCTACCAGCGCATCAACATTTTTTAAAGCTATCGCACCAAGGGCAATAGGCGCAAGAGCTCCGGCAATCTTATTACAAATTCCCATTATGCTAATACGTTTGGCTGCACTTTCTATTGGTCCTAAAATGGTGATATAAGGATTGGCAGCAGTTTGTAAAATTGCCAAACCGGTACCCTGAACAAATAATCCAAGAAGAAATAACTGATAAGTTCTTGTATAGGCTGCAGGTATAAAGATAAATGCTCCTACAGCCATAACCAATAGCCCCAGGGACATTCCTTTTTTAAAACCGGTTACTTTTAAAATCCAGGCAGAAGGAAGTGCCATCACCAGATAGGAAATATAAAATGCTGTTACCACGAAGTAAGACTGAAAGTTATTTAGCTCACAGGCAATTTTTAAATAAGGAATAAGTACCGAATTTAACCAAGTAACAAATCCGAAAATAAAAAAAAGAGCTCCAATTATTATAATTGAGCGATTGGTAGTGCCCCGAGATTCGGGAGCTTTAACTTCAGCCGTATTTGAATTTGACATGCCAGTTGTTGGGTTTTTAATGAATAATTATCAGGAGTTTTATTGAAATTTTGAATTACAGTTAATCTCAGATCACTTTTTATTCCTGTTTTTGTAAATTTATTAATGCCGCAGACCCCAGAATGGAAACATTAAATGTTTCTGAAGGTGCTATGATCAGTTTCTTAGTAACCCTTTTAAAAGGGAAAGAATCAATTTTATTTTTAAGGGAATTTTCAAAAAATGAAAATGATTTGCTGACCGATCCTCCAAGGAAAATAGCTTCAGGAGAAAGGACATTGATGATTATTCTCATGGCATTTCCAAGATGAGTCCCGTATTCTTCGAATATTTTTAATGCATCAGAATTTCCCTTTTGAGCCATTTCATGAACTTTTCTGCCTTCCATGCCATACTTAGATAGAAAGAACTTTCCGCTGCAATAATCTTCAATTGTTTTATCCAAATAAGGAATATCTCCAAGCTCGCCGGCACTTGAAAGCGTTCCGGAATAAAGCTCATGATTTATTATGATCCCTGTTCCAAAACCGGTACCCAATGTAATTCCTACAAGATTTTTATATGCTTTTCCTTTTCCATATTTTTTCTCACCCAAGGCAAAAGTATTTGCGTCATTGGTAATTCTTACCGGTTTTTTAAAATAATCCTCCAGATGCTTTTTTAAATGGACTTCGTTCCAGGAAGGTATATTCCAGAGATCATAAATAATTCCTTTCTCTTCATCTACAAGTCCCGGCACTCCGATTCCAATTCCTGAAAAACCGGAACCGTAAACTTTTTCTATACCCTGAATAATTTCTTTGATTATTTGCTCCTTAGGTGCTGTAGCCGAAGTAGGAAAAATTAACTCCTCAATTATTTTGGAACCCTGCACAACCCCTATATGGGTTTTTGTTCCACCTATATCTATACCTATTATATTATCACTCATAAACTTATTTAATGTTTCAGAAGGTTCGTTTTAAGAAAAGCAAAGGATATACTGGATTATTCTGAAATTTCCTTTATTTCAATATTACGCCAATAAACTTTGATACCACCACCATCATGAATTTGAAGAGCAATCTTACCATTTGCATCCCCTATTTTTTCATCTGTGAATTCCACCATTTTCTCACCATTCAACCAGGTGGTGACATTATCTCCTACAACCCTTATTTTCATTTGATTCCAATCTCCAAAATTCAAAACTTCTTCCTTTTCAGGATCTGGTTTTACCAACCAGCCACGGCCATAAGATTCGTAAATTCCTCCAGTATGTAGGTCCTGTGGGGCTACCTCAACCTGCCATCCGGATATCTTTGTACCATCAAGACCTGAGCGAAAAAACACACCGCTATTACCATTGGCTTCCTGTAAAAACTCGAGGTTTAATTCAAAGTTTTTATAGTTATCTTTAGTAGCTAAATAACCATATTCCTCATCGGGACCGCTTTCGGCAATAAGCAATCCATCTTCAACATACCATTTTTCAGTGCCATAAATTTCCCAACCGTCCAGGTTCTCCCCGTTAAACAGATTTGAATTACCGGAAGTGTTACAGCCTATTGTAAAGGTTAGCACTAATAAAAGTGCGATTTTGATTAAATTCTTCATAATTTTCTTATTTTGATATTTTTAAACCATGTAAAACTTCCGTGATCCTGAAGGCCTATTAAACCTTTTCGGGCTGTTCCATAATCCGGAAAGTCTTTCCATTTTCCTTCAGTTTTTCTTTTTTCCCAGTCATCAGACCATGGAACGAACTCAACTGTTTTTTTACCGTTTAACCAGTAGGTAACTTTATCTTCGGTAAATTTGATCCTGCTCGTATTCCATTCTCCAACTTCCTTTAGATCTTCTTCGTCATATTCCGGGTCATACATCCCATAATCACTTCCAATTGATTGCCAGGTCTCCAGCTTATCAGGAAATCCTTTTTGATCAATTATCTGATATTCCGGAGCGACATAATAAGGTGCATCGTATTTTTCATCTTCCACAACATGATAAAATATTCCACTATTACCACCTTCTGAAATTTTCCATTCCAGTGAAAGTTCAAATTCCCCGAATTCTTCTTTTCCATACACAATGTCACCTCCAATGTCCCCTCCTTGGCCCAGGGATTTCAGGGTTTCCCCTTCTATCACCCAACCTTCAGGGAGTCCGTCTTCACTGTTATAGGCCCGCCAGCCATCGGCATTGGTGCCATCAAATAAATACTGCCATTCCTCTTGCTGTTCTCCTGTAGCATTTTGTGACTTTTCTTTAGCCAGGGTCTCAGATTGTTTATTTTCATTTGCATTTTTACAGGCTGTTATTGAAGCAACCATTAAAAAGATCAATACAAGTTTTTTCATTAAAAAGGTTTTTAAGATTTAACAATTTTCATATTAACCGGATCCCAGTTGATAAATTTATTTTGGTAATAACTATCGTTACATAGTAAAGCAGGAGCAGCGGCTCTGAAGCCAAAAACAGGGTCTTCAACTACAGTTCCATTTGTCCTTATAGCATTGAAAAAGTTTGCAAAATGATCGTAATGAGCTCCTTTATATCCTTCTTGCGCTGTATATACCGTTTCTAATGGAGCAATTATTTGTTTCCGGTCTGTCTGGCTATTTACACCTTCTTTTGCTTTTTCTGCGAAAAAGGGATCATCACTGGCAACATTTGCATTTCGCTTCAGAACTACTTCATCCCATTTAACATCCATAGAGCCCTTACTTCCCACAATTTTTAGATAAGTACCTCCACTTGTGCCATCCACAAAATTGCAACGCAGGGATAAATTAAACGGAGGATGCTGAACGGTTTTGGGATAGTCAAACATTCCTAACAAAACATCGGGGACCTCTCTTCCATCTTTCCAATATCGCAAACCACCTGTAGCCGATACTTTATTTGGCCCAAGTGAATTTGTAATAAAATGCAAGCTTGAAAATAAATGTACAAACAAATCACCGGCCATTCCTGTACCATAGTCCTGGTAATTTCTCCATCTAAAAAAACGCATTGCGTCAAAAGGACGTTTTGTTGTATTGGCTATGTACCTATTCCAATCAACTGTCTCTGGAGATGCATCTTCAGGTATAGTGTATTGCCAGGCACCTTCCGGGGAATTTCTTGCCCAAAACCCTTCTGCATAATTAATTTCCCCTATAGCTCCGGCTTCCAACAACTCTTTTGCCTTTTCATTTCCTAAAGAGGAAAGACCCTGGCTACCCACCATAAAAATCTTCCCGGATCCTTTCCAGGCGTTAATAACATCCTTTCCCTCTTCTACAGAATGTACCATGGGTTTTTCGCAGTATACGTGTTTACCCGCTTTTAAAGCATCTATGCTTATTTGTTTATGCCAATGATCTGGTGTGCCAATAATCACAGCGTCAATATCCTCTCTTTTTAAAATATCCTTATAGTCTTTTGTAACAAATAACTGCCCGCCCCATCTCGACTTTGCATCATCCAGTCTTCCTGAATATAAATCGCAAACAGCAATCATTTCAATATTATTATGTGATAAAGCTGTAATGGAATCGGCTACACCCATACCCCCGGCCCCAATTAAAGCTAAACGGATTACTTTATCATTTGTCTGTTGGTTTTGCGAGGTTCTCTTAAGAAAATCTGCCTTTTTAACTTCTTTGGAGAATGCCGAGGGCATAACAGCTGCTGCAGCAGTAGCTAATCCAAGATTCTTTAAAAATAATCGCCTGTTGTTTCCCATACCTATAATTAGTAAATAAATTAAAAAAATGAACCTGTTAACTTTATTAAAATTTTTAGCTATGTTTAACACATTTACATAAAAATTTACACAACAAATATAAACAAATAAAATAAACAAGAAATAAAATTTTTATTTTTAAAAATTTAGAAATTACGAGCTAATTTTTTTTCTTTTTCTGAACAAGTTATTTTACCAATAAAAAGGCTTCCTTTTTATTGGATGTAATTCCCTCCAGTGAATATTATTTATTTAGGGACACAGCAGTCTGTCTAAAAACCTTGAGTTCAACTGCCAATTCTGGACTAAAGTTTTTTTTGATGGGTTTAAGATTAGGGTAGAAATTATTGTTTCAGGTGTAAGTTTAGACAAATGACATTAAAAATATTTTCAAGCTGAATTAGGGCCAATGAACAAAAAATGAAATGGCTATTCAACTCCCGAAATTCTTTTTTTACCCACCAAATTTAAAATCCGTTTGAAATTGTAGTTTAATGAAATAAACACTACATCTGCAGAGGCGCATCTCTTGTTTTTTTGGAAAAGATT
>JAENXB010000277.1 GCA_016649785.1 Flavobacteriaceae bacterium | reverse complement strand
CATGAACAATACACAAAAAGAACTATCATGGTTCAAACTTCCCCTGCTCCATTTTTTATATGAAAGCCACCCGGAATTAACAGAAGATACCAACCTGATAAATGCCCGTGGGGACATGGCTGCCGAAACTTATTCCGAAGCCATTGCAAATGGGCACAACCATCAGGAAGCCGAAGAATTGGCACATGAAGTACTTTACAAAGGGCTGCATTTTTCAAAACACGATACACTGGTAACCGTTATTTGGAATGAGTTTTCAGGAGAAATTCCAATGGACGAAGCAAAGGAGTATGCAATTAAACTCCTTCCAAAAATGGAAGCCGTGTTTTCCAAATACCCGCTAAACGATGAGTTTGCTTACAGTACCGATTTTACAGGTCTTTATACAGAACTGACAGGAGTTCTCTCAATCTGGATAGAAGAAAATGAGCTTCAATAAAGAAAAACACCTCAGTGCAAATATTGAGGCTATAAAACTCTGTTTCCAATTGGAAAAAGAGAAACGAAGCCCAACGCAGGATGAAACTAAAGCCATGAAACAGTATTCCGGTTTTGGGGCTTTAAAATGTATCCTGAACCCGGCTGAAAATCTATCGGATATTGCTCACTGGCCAAATTCGGATGTGGAACTGTTCCCTTTGGTTGCAGAGTTACACGATACACTAAAGAAGAACTCGAAATCGGAGCAGCAATACAAACAATACCTGGGTAGCCTGAAAAATTCAATTCTGACTGCCTTTTATACCCCTCCCGAAGTAGTGCAAGTTTTAGCAGATTCGTTGAAAAAAAATGGAGTGTCGCCAACAAAGTTTCTCGACCCATCTGCAGGTCTTGGTGAATTTATTTCAGCGTTTAAAAGTCAAAATAATTCAGCACAGGTAGCAGGAATAGAAAAGGATTTACTTACCGGCAAATTGCTTTCCCATCTCTACCCCAACGACAAAATGAGGGTAATGGGTTTTGAAGAAATTGAAAACCGTTACAACAATCATTTCGACGTGGTTTCGTCCAATATCCCATTTGGCGATGTGGGGGCTTTTGATATCTCGTTTTTAAAAAGCCGGGACAAGGTTAAACAACAGGCTTGCAGGAGTATTCACAATTATTTCTTTTTGAAAGGAATAGATACTCTTCGCGAAGGTGGAGTTCTTGCGTTTATTACTTCTCAGGGTGTAATGAATGCTCCAAAGAACGAACCTGTTCGCAGTTGGTTAATGGAAAACAGTAACCTTGTTTCAGCAATCCGTTTACCCAATAATCTTTTCCGCGAAAATGCCGGAACGGAAGTGGGAAGTGACCTGATAATTCTGCAAAAAGACAGCAATAAAAAACAACTTCAGCCTAAAGAAAAAGATTTTATTAAAAGTGAAAAGTACAACTCCGGGATTTACAATAATGCTTATTATAATAATTTTCAAAGAGTGATCCATACTGAAGGGTTTGTCGGTACCGACCCTTACGGAAAACCTGCCCAGGTTTTTATTCATAAAGGGGGGATAGACGGAATTGCTGCTGACCTCAAAAAAATGCTTCAGACAGATTTGGCAAAAAACTTAGACCATAACTTATTTCAAAAGAATATACCCGTCGTCAAATCACTCCTTACTTCTAAAAAAACTATAACCCAAAAATCAACAAAAAATGAACAAGCCCCGCTCACATTATACGACTTGTTTGATTTTAGTCCGGAAGAACGAAAACAACATAAACCAATAACAAAACGCAATTCAATAAAATCAAAGGGAAAACAACTAAACCTTTTTTCTCAACCCCGAAATGTAAACGGAAAAGAATCAAATAATGAAAAACCTCAATTACAGGAAACAAGAACATTTGCCGGAATTTTAAAAACATATTATAAGGAAGGAAGTTTGGTTAAGGACAATGGTCAAATCGGTTTTCTAAAAGAACATGATGGAGACCACGCAACTTTCAAATTGTTGAGATTAAATCCAATCCAGCAGCCTAAAGCACTTCTATATATTAACATCAGGAATACCTATCACCAACTATATAATAACGAAGCCAATGACCTAAAAGAAGATAGTGTCAACCGTGAATTATTGAATGCTCATTACGACAGTTTTGTTGCAAAATATGGCCGTTTGAATGATGCAAAGAACCTTGGATTATTAAAAATGGATTCCGGGGCCAATGAAATCCTTGCATTGGAACGGGGGATTAATGGAGAACTTGTTAAAGCTGATATTTTCAATCATCCGGTTGCATTTAACCCAAACCAACTCGAACAAGTTGAAAACTCGGAAGAAGCACTTGCCGCCTCATTAAACAAATTCGGTGAAGTGAATACCGCATATATGCTCTCGCTTTTGGATGGAAAAAGCAGGGAAGAGCTGGTTGAGGAACTTCACGGACGAATTTATTATAATCCATTGGTACAGAATTACGAGGTGACGGACAAGTTTATTGCCGGAAATGTGGTTGAAAAAGCGCAGAAAATTAGCGACTATTTGAAAATGCATCCCAATGACATTCCTGCACAGGAATCATTAAAAGTCCTTCAAAACGCAAAACCACAACCAATAGCTTTTGATGAATTGGATTTTAACTTTGGGGAAAGGTGGATTCCGGCACATATCTACAGCCAGTATGCATCGCACTTATTCAAAACAGAAACAAATATTCATTTTTCCCCTTCTGTTGATGAATTTTCGGTAAAAGCACAGTTTACAAATGCCAATATTTATGAAAAATATTCCATAAAATCGCAAAGCCGTTCGTTTGATGGTGTAGCCTTGATGAAACATGCCTTGGTGAATACAACACCCAATATCACAAAAAATATAACTATTGGCGATAAAGAAGTAAAAGTAAGGGATGCCGAGGCCATACAATTGGCAAACAGTAAAATTGATGAAATCAGGAATGGATTTTCCGACTGGTTAAGTGAGCAATCTCCACAGTTTAAAGACCGGCTAACCAATTTATACAATTCAACTTACAATTGTTATGTGCGCCCAAAATATGATGGTTCTCACCAAACCTT
>JAENXB010000209.1 GCA_016649785.1 Flavobacteriaceae bacterium | reverse complement strand
TACATCAATGCCAGTATAAATGTTTTGGCCGCTGTAGTCCGATTTTGTAAATTGTGGTTGCATAAGTTTCGATTTTATAGGTTATTATAAGCGGTTAACTTTTAATTCTTCTATAAATATCTGAAACTTATGCTTTTATAGAAAATTTTTCCATTATACAAACATAGGACCTGCGGGAAAAATATAGCCAGCAGATCTCGAAGATGTGTGCAGAAATTGAACAGAGAACTTTTCAGAAGAATTTAAAAAATCTGCAAAAAAACGATTAAATTTAGCCAAATTGAATCCTTTGTGATCCTGAACAGTTTAGTGATCGCATTTTAAAAAGTATAGGCTTTGGGAAGATTCGCATAACAGAAAAAAAATAAATGGAAAAATTGTCAAACGCGGTTCAAAAAAGTCCGGAAAAATCCATTCTCGATTACCTGTATTTTAAATTCCCAACTTTGGAGCAGGAAAAGGCTTTGATCGCTATGGCAGATTTTGTTCCGAAATCAAACACAGAAGATTTTTTTATTTTAAGTGGTGCCGCCGGTACGGGAAAAACTTCCATAACCACCGCTTTAATTCAATACCTTATTTCCAAAGACATCCATTATAAAATTGCTGCGCCTACCGGGAGAGCCGCGAGAATTCTCGGGCGTAAATCAAAAGCGATCAGCACTACCATTCATTCGTTGATCTATAATACTACCTCCGACCCCAATTCAGGGGAAGTGTTTTTCAGGCTTAAACCAAACCCTTTTAAAGATTTTACGGTATTTATATTTGATGAAGCTTCTATGATCTCTTCAATTGTCGCCAGGGATGAGGGAAATTTATTTATAAGCACAAATTCTTTGTTAAATGATCTTGTTTTATTTGCAAAAGACGGAAACCCCCATAATAAACTCATACTTCTGGGAGATAGAAACCAACTTCCGCCTATTCAGGAAGATTTCTCAAAAGCCTTATCCAAAGAATACCTGGAGGGGAAATATAATCTTAAAGGAAGTGCTTATCAGTTAACAGAGGTAAAACGTCAGCAAAAAGACAGCTATATTTTAAAGAACGCTGTGACAATAAGGGAAGCGATAGATAACGATATGCCCCCCGAAAACCTGAAGGATATAGAGATCCAATCAATTAACAGTGCTGCCCTGAACCTCGCAAAGGAATATAGACAGTTTGGTTTTGACGGCAGTATTTCAATTGGGGCAAGTCATAAAATGAATAAACTATTCAATGATAAGGTCCGTAAAATTCTTTTTGAGAACACTCCCCTACTACTTGTTCCGGAGGATTTACTTATAATCACTTCTTCCTGGAAAAGAAAAGGCAAAGAATTATATAGTGGTGACCACGTGATAATACAGGAAATAAACCTGAATGAAACAGAGTTTGTGGCTGGTTTGCAATTTGTTCCAATAAAACTGCGCTTTAAAAATTTACAGGATCAGGAAGAGGTCGTCGATGATTTTATTCTTTTGGAAAGCATAACGCACCCAAAGGGATTGAAAGCCGAACAGGAACGCCGGTTGAGATCTGACAGGTTCAGGGCTAATGAAATTTATCAGAAAACCGGCAATCCATCAGACGACAAATATGTTGGTGCAATAAGGGCAACCTATGGATATTCTATTACCTGCCACAAAGCCCAGGGAGGAGAATGGGCCAAGGTATATATCAATACTTTTTATTTGCCCGGGTTGCGCTATCAGTATACGGCAATTACAAGAGCAAGAGAGGAATTAATTTTGTATTGATGTTACAATTTAGCAACCGGTAAGAGAAAACCGGTTATGAAAATATACTAAACAAACTTTGAATTATAATTTGAAAAAATATGTTACAAAGCAATCCGACAAAAAAAGGAACTGGGATTGAATTTTGGGGAGATTATGGCGATTTGGAAAATCTTCATACTACAATTCATAAAATCGCGGAGAGACTAGAAGAAGGTAATCCGAGAGATTCAGGGCAATTTCAACTACTCATGAGTTTCGCTTACGACCTTCGCAAGTCTTTTGAACATTCCAGATTAAAGAAAAAATTTATTTTTGATTCAGATAATCAAGCAGAATATTTTGGATTTAGTTACTTGTGGACAGATTTGTTATATCTCATTTCAGCTTTGAGATTTAATGCAGCTTATGTGGTTTTGGATGAACTGGACCAGGCGAATTTATTCCTACTGGAACATTGCACAAAAAAAGCATTACGCGAATATGACCCAAAAGCTGCCGAACAAATTCAGCGTTATATAGGGAGGGGAATAGAGATTCACAATGATTTGGTTTCTTTGGCACTTGAGCGAATAAATATTGAATTTCTTTCCTCGCCTCCGGGAAAACGCAGATTTAATAATCTCCCAAACTTACTGAAAAAATATTCCCCAGATTCCCCTGCGTACAAGCTGTGGAAAACCGATTTAGAAAAAAATGCCAAAAGGTTGAATTGTGAAATTCACAAACTGAGTTATGGTGATTATCCGGAATTTGAATGGTGAAAAAATATCCCATTGATTCAAAAATATCAGGGGAATTTACGATCTCAACGTGGTCTTAAAATATCAGGCTTCTGATTTTGTCTGATGTTAGCCGATTTGGATCCGTTTTTTAAGGAAATAGGAAGGATAAAATAGGGTGTTTTCCCAATAATATAATTTTTTATTGAAGAACTTCTAATTCCGAAGGGGCAGGATAGATCGCTTGAAGTCTGAAGTAATTTACAACAATGAAATAATGGCCACGATCACCCATTTCTCCGGTATTCCTTCAAAATAATAGACAACTTTTCCATACCTGTCCTTCATTTTTAATTTCTGTCCGTCAAGAAAGTATAACTTTTCGCCATAACGATCCTTTACTCTTATGGTAAATCCGTCAAAAAAATAGATTTTTTCCCCATACCGGTTCTTTCGTCTCACCTCATTTCCCTCAATAAATAACAGCGACTCCCCATAGCGGTCTTTCCGCTTCAAAGTTCTTCCATCCCAGAAATAAAGTTTTTCCCCGTAGCGATCATTCATTTTGACAGTATACCCAACGACAAAAAAGAGTTTTTCCCCATATCGGTTTTCAGCCCGGATGGTCTGGGAAATTCCTGTCAAAGCGATCAGGAAAAAACTTAAGAACTGAAAGGTTCGCAGCATTGGTTCAGGGGTTAAAGATTAAAGATTCAAAATTGAATTGGAATTTGGGATTTCGAATTTGGAGTTTGGAGTTTGGAATAAATTAACTGTTTTCACCCATTGCCTCGAGAATATTCTTCACCGCTTTTTGTGTGCTTTCATCAAGATCTTTGATGTAATAAAGAAAATTTCCCACCTTCATTTGGCGGTGTCGCGTGTTTTCAGAAATAAAATTGGCTTCCTTATCATCGAACAGCGGTTTATCGATCTCTTTTTCAAAAACCATCATTATATTTCTGTGCCTGGGATCTTCTTTGATACATTTAAACAGCCCCCTGATCTTACTTTTCTCACCTTCTATTACCTCAAAAAAATTGCCGTCAGAATAAATAAGCAACCCGTTCACACCCTCGTTATTATTCCTGATCTCGGTTTGGTCCAAAAGTTCCGAAACTTCATCCTGGTTGAGATCCCTGTTTGCAGTGCTTACATAGCTTATCGCGAATCGCATACTTTCTTAATTATCATTATTTTTTTAAAGATAATGTATTATTTAATTCTGAATTTTTTTTACTTCCCTGAAAATTTCACGCCTCCGGAAAAGATCCAAAAGAGTTGTGAAGAACTTCATATAATGAGCGATCAAAAGGTACGAATTGAGAAAATTTGTTTGAGTCCCGGGAATGATTGTAAATAGAGGAATGATAAGAATTGAGTCAAATATATAGGTTTTATCTATAAGCAAATAAAATATATAGATAAAAATTATCGCAAATATTTTTGTAAATTAGATTTTAAAACCTTGAAAATTTATCAAAAATGGAAAATAACTCAGATCCGAACGCAGAATTAGCAGACGTTAATAAAAGTGAAAGCAAGTGTCCGTTTACCGGTGGAGGTTCAAAACCAACCGCCGGCGGTGGCAGGTGCAGCCGTGACTGGTGGCCAAATCTGTTGAAGTTGAACATCCTCCGTCAACATTCTTCCCTGTCCAATCCGATGGGCGAGACGTTCAACTATGCAGAGGAGTTCAAGAGCCTCGACCTGGATGCGGTAAAAAAAGGCATTTTCGAACTTATGACCAAGTCCCAGGACTGGTGGCCGGCCGACTACGGTCATTACGGGCCTTTCTTTATTAGGATGGCATGGCACAGTGCAGGTACGTACCGTATTGCTGACGGTCGTGGTGGCGCGGGCTTCGGCACCCAGCGCTTCGCACCACTCAACAGTTGGCCGGACAATGCGAACTTGGACAAGGCACGCTTACTGCTATGGCCAATCAAAAAGAAATACGGTCGGAAAATTTCGTGGGCAGACCTAATGGTCCTTACCGGTAACTGTGCCCTTGAGTCAATGGGCTTCAAGACCTTCGGTTTTGCAGGAGGACGTGAGGATATTTGGGAGCCGTCGGAAGACATCTATTGGGGTTCTGAAGGCGAATGGTTGGGAGACAAAAGATATTCCGGTGACCGCGATCTGGAGAATCCTCTTGCTGCCGTTCAAATGGGTCTGATCTACGTGAACCCGGAAGGCCCCAACGGAGTGCCAGATCCGCTCGCAGCAGCCAGGGACATTCGTGAGACCTTTCTCCGTATGGCGATGAATGACTATGAAACTGTCGCGCTGATAGCCGGTGGGCACACCTTCGGCAAAACTC
>JAENXB010000238.1 GCA_016649785.1 Flavobacteriaceae bacterium | reverse complement strand
CTATTGGAGTAGGTGGAGCGGATGCTGCAGATGTCATGGCCGGAATGGCCTGGGAATTGAAATTCCCGAAATTGATCGGGGTAAAATTAACAGGTAAACTTTCAGGTTGGACGGCTCCTAAAGATGTGATTTTAAAAGTTGCCGGGATTCTTACCGTAAAAGGTGGAACCGGCGCAATTGTAGAATATTTTGGCGAAGGTGCCCGCTCTATGTCTTGTACAGGAAAAGGAGCCATTTGTAATATGGGTGCGGAAGTGGGTGCAACTACTTCCACATTTGGTTACGACGATTCAATGGAACGTTATTTAAAAGCTACTAATAGGGCTGATGTTGCTGAAGCGGCTAATGAAATAAGGGAACACCTAACCGGAGACGATGAGGTTTATGCAAACCCTGAAAAATATTTTGATGAAGTTATTGAGATTGACCTTTCAGAATTGAAACCTCACTTAAACGGGCCTTTTACTCCCGATCTTGCGACCCCTATTTCTGAAATGGCTAAAAAAGCCAAGGAAAACGACTGGCCAATTAAAGTTGACTGGGGATTAATTGGGTCTTGTACCAACTCTTCTTATGAAGATTTAACCCGGGCTGCTTCTATTGCCAAACAAGCGGTTGACAAAAAATTAATAGCAAAATCGGATCTTGGGATCAATCCCGGATCAGAGACAATCCGCTTTACAGCAGAACGCGATGGATTGCTGCAAATATTTGAAGATCTTAATGCTACTATTTTCACCAATGCCTGTGGCCCGTGTATTGGGCAATGGGACCGAAGTGACCGTAAAGGTGATGAGAGAAATACCATTGTTCACTCCTTTAACAGGAACTTTTCAAAACGTGCCGATGGGAATCCAAATACGCACGCATTTGTAGGCTCCCCAGAAATGGTTGCCGCAATCGCTATATCCGGAAGGTTGGATTTTGACCCAACCCGTGACAAGTTATTGAATGAGGACGGAGTAGAAGTAATGTTGGATGAACCAGCAGGAATAGAACTTCCTCCTAAAGGTTTTGATGTGAAGGATCCAGGTTACCTTGCTCCATCAGAAGATGGAAACAAAATTGAAATTAAAGTTGCCAAGGACAGTGAAAGACTTCAATTGCTTGAGCCTTTTGAACCTTGGGATGGGAAAAACCTCCCTGATGTAAAATTGTTGATCAAAGCTTTCGGAAAATGTACCACCGATCATATTTCTATGGCCGGACCCTGGTTGCGATTTAGAGGTCATTTAGATAATATCTCAAACAATATGCTTATTGGGGCAATAAATGCCTTTAATAAGAAAACCAATCTTGTAAAAAATCAAATTACAGGGGAATACGATGCAGTTCCTGCCGTACAACGCGCTTACAAAGCTGCCGGAATTCCAACTATTGTGGTGGGAGATCACAATTACGGTGAAGGTTCTTCCCGTGAGCACGCAGCTATGGAGCCGCGTTTCCTTGGAGTAAGAGCGGTTTTGGTGAAATCTTTTGCGCGTATTCACGAAACAAACCTCAAAAAACAAGGAATGCTGGGTATTACATTCGCAAATGAAAAAGATTACGATCTACTTCTCGAGGATGATACTTTCAACTTTGTTGACCTGGAAAGTTTTGCGCCCGATAAACCGCTTAGCATTGAAGTTGTTCACGCCGATGGCAGCAAGGATTTGATCAAAGCAAACCATACCTATAACGAATCCCAAATTGAATGGTTTAAACAGGGATCTGCTTTAAATTTGATAAAAATGCATAGTGTTGCGTAAGCAAATGAAATAATTGATCACAAAAACTCCCGCTTTGACGGGGGTTTTTTTTGATTAAAATTAAAAAGACCTCAGGGTTTATTTTTTTTTAAGGTCTTAAAGAAATACATTTCAGAAGTTACGACTAAAACTAAAATCGAATAAAATGAAGCTTTTTAAAAATCAATGGACCAACATTATTATCGCCGTGTTAATTTTAGTGCTTGTAATTCCGGCAACGCGAAAACCAATTCAAATATTTTTAAATAAGGTATTGGCCTTTAGCCCTTCAGTGACATCAGAAGAAGATAGAAGCGCATTAGCCGATTATAATTGGGTGCTGGAAAAAAATAATAAAGACCAGGTGGAATTTTCAGAATATAAGGGAAAAGTCATCCTGATCAATTTCTGGGCAACCTGGTGTCCTCCTTGTATCGCCGAGATGCCAAGTTTGCAGTTGTTATATGAAGATTATCAGGATAAAATCGTGTTTTTATTTGTTTCCGAAGAAGATCGCGAGACCGTGAAGGGTTTTTTAAATAGAAAACAATTCACCTTGCCGGCATACAGGCCTTTAAGTGATAGGCCGCTGCCTTTGGACGGAAGAACCTTGCCTACTACCTATTTGATAGACCAAGAAGGAAACATCGTTATTTCAAAAGTTGGTGCGGCCGACTGGAATGGTGAGAAGGTGAGAAGTACTATTGACGGTTTGCTGCAGAAATAAACTTTCTTTTAAAGTAAAATGAGTTAATTAATTTGGTAAAGCTTATTAAACTCCCACAAACCCCATAGGTTTTTGAAACCTGTGGGGTTTTATATTGTCTAAAAAATTTTTCTGAAAAAGGATTTAATAAACTGAGGATGATACAGGGAAAGCATTATCTTTAATTCTTCTGAAATTGATGTTTCTTCATCCAGGTATTTAAAAATTTCCACGATTGAATTTTTGCTGTAAAAATTACTGAAGATCAATTCTCCCATTTCATTTGTTTGACTTAAAACATCAAGAAAAATCGCATCATACAATCTAAAACGTTTTGTTAAAAGGCCATCAGAAAGATCTTTGCCCGCTTTAATATTTTCAATGATCATCGCCACCTTCTTTTCCGTATGCTTAAAAGAATACCCGGTTGAACCTTTTATCCAAGACCCTGCAGATCCTATTTTAGTAATTTTAGGCGTGCTTTCCTTATGAAAAGGAAAATCGGTCATTGGTATAACTCCCTTCTCGGTTTCGGTGATTTTAAAGTTGTTTATTTTGAGAATATTTTTGATGTAATTTTCCAAAAACTCATCATAAACCTTTTCTTCAGTTATAAATGGGGTGAAAAAGGTGAATTCCACAAGTGCTTTTGTTGGGGAAATTGGAAGAACGTAGGTAAAACTTGTACTCTCTTTATATTTCAGCCTAAAATCCATCATCGTAAATTCTGAAGGATCAAATTGTGGAGTTTCAGTTTCGATGATCCAGCCTTTAAAATGCTGAAATATCTTTGTGTATTTTGGATCTTCCAAAAATTCTGAAGTAATCCGGCTATCAAAAATATGAATAGCCCCGTAAGATTCATTTTCCCCATAGGCAAACATGGAAGCTTCGTCGATTCTTACAATTTTATCTTCAATAAAATGGAAATTATCTAATTTCAGTAATTCAGATTTTGCGGTATTGTAGAAATCTATGGAACGCAACATCTTGTATTTGTAGGGCTCCAGATTTAATTCAATGTTTTTTTCTGAAGAAATAAACCGACTTTTATCCCAGCTTTTTGTGATGATGGAATCCCATTGACCTTTTCCTTTTTCCCAGAAACACCAGGTCTTGTCATTTTCAGTTTTGGGAGAGGGATCTATTATCGCGATAGTCTTTTGTTCAAAAAACCGGTCTCTGCTTAGTTGGAGTGCAAGTTGAAGCCCTGCCAGTCCACCGCCAATAATAATGTAATTAAAGTTTTTTGACATTTAGAAAGATATCGTAAAAACTTTAGAAAACGAGGTTATTTTTTAAAATATTTAAAAGGTACCCAAAGCATGCCAAAGCATTCCCCATCCTCTTTTCCTAAATGTTTATGGTGCATTTTATGTGCCCTTCGTAGGCCTTTTGCGAAACGGTTATTCGCATTTCTGAAAATTTTGAAGCGTTGGTGAATGAAAATATCATGAACCGTGAAATAAGCAATTCCATAGGCAAGAATTCCAAGCCCAATAGGCAAAGCGATCCAAACATCTTCATATCTCCACAACAGGAAGAACCCAATGCTTACGATG
>JAENXB010000157.1 GCA_016649785.1 Flavobacteriaceae bacterium | reverse complement strand
GGGCTATTATGATCCCGAAAGGAATGGGAGCGATAATTCCCGCAACAAGGCCGATAGTGGCTCCTATCATCCCAGATTTACTTCCCCCAGCGTATTTGGTTCCCAAAGCGGGGATTATCAGGTTTAGGCCATAAATTAGACCTGCCACACCAAAAGTGACTCCCAAAAACCAGTAATTCACAGGAATTGAAGGAGCAAGGTGCAACAATAAAAGTCCTGCCCAGCTTATAGGAACTCCGGGCATAAAAGGTAAAAAGCTACCTAAAAGGCCCAAAATCATTAATAGGGCACCAAGAGAAGCCAGAAGTAGATCCAATTAGTTGGACCGGTTTTTAAAGGAAAGGTCATCCTCGCTCAAACCATTTTTAAGATCGGTTTCTGAAGCAGTTTTTGGGTTTTTTCTGTCCTTTAAAAATTTCAAAAAATCCTTAACAGTCTCATCGGAGGCGGAATCCAGGAACTCATTAAATTCCTTTCTGATTTGTTCTTTATCCATTGTACTTAGTTTTAAACCCTGCAAAAATACGAATTTTAATAAAGGATAATCGTAGTTTTTTACTGAAGAAAAAAATATTCAACTAATTTATTAGGTAAAACTAACTTTTTAGTTTACATTAGCGGTAACATTAATTTAAAAACGCTCAATTACTGCCTCCCTTTTGGTGAGGGTCGGGAGTGGTCCACTCAATATGAAACAACTAACAAAAGCCGAAGAAGAGATCATGCAAATCCTGTGGCAACTTAAAAAGGCCAATGTTGCATCGATTTTAGAGGAATTTCCCGAACCAAAACCCGCATATAATACGGTTTCCACCATTGTTCGAATCCTGGAAAACAAGGAATTTGTAGGTCACAAAAAAAAGGGGAAGGGATATATCTATTTTCCGTTGGTGGATAAGGATACTTACAGCAACCAAAGTATGACCAAACTGGTGGACAATTATTTCAACGGTTCTTTTAAAAGTATGGTTTCCTTTTTCGTAAAGAAAAACGAATTGGATACCAGGGAGCTGGAAGCAATATTAAAAGAAATCAATAAAAAAGACTCCTGAGATGCTGACCTATATTCTACAAGTCATATTTTTTCAACTCCTGTTTTTACTGGTGTATGAATTTTTGCTGAAAAAAGAAACATTTTTCACCTACAACAGGTGGTATTTGTTGCTCACTCCGCTGATAGCATTGATTTTGCCACTATTGAAAATTGAAAGTTTGGGCAGCCTCGTGCAAGCCGAAGGATTTATGATGTTGCACAATGTTTACCTCAATGATAGTTCGGTAAGCCATGTTTCTGCGGAAGCTGCAACCCAAATCTTTTCTGAAAATAACTGGTGGTGGACCATTTATGCTGGAGGAATCCTGGGCAGTTTGGTTGTTTTCATAAAAAAATATCAAGCTTTAAATAAAATGTTTCGGTTCCAGGTGGTTTTTAACGATGAGAGGGTGAGGATTATCAGGGTTCCAAACAGCAACATTGCCTGTACTTATTTTAACACCGTTTTTCTTGGAGACCAATTGTCAGGAACCGAAGAGCAACAAATAATGTCCCATGAACTGGTGCACGTAAAACAGAACCACAGTGCCGATCTTTTGTTTTTTGAAATGCTAAAGATCCTTCTTTGGTTCAATCCGCTTATCTATATGTATCAGTCCAGGCTCACCGTTTTACACGAATTTATAGCCGATGCCGGCGCGCTTAAAACCAGTAAAAGGCAATCCTATTATCAGCAGTTATTGAATACAGCTTTCAACACTAAAAATATTTCATTCATCAATCAATTTTTCAATCAATCATTAATCAAAAAACGAATAGTTATGTTACAAAAATCACAATCTCAGACCATCGCAAAATTCAAGTATTTAATTATTTTCCCGGTAATGCTAGTAATGCTTACTTATGTGTCTTGTTCAGACGGTATTTCTGAAAAAAATGAAGATATCCCAAATGAAATACATAACACCTCAGCTTTAGAGTTAGAGACCAAAGAATCTAATAGTGAGGATGTTGCTTTTGGACTTATAGATCAAGTGCCTCTTTTCCCGAGTTGTGAGAATTTAGGAAGTAAGGAAGAGCAAAAAAAATGTATGTCTCAGAAAATCCAAGAACATGTTCAGAAAAACTTTAATACGAACATGGGATCGGAACTTGGTTTAACGGGGACTAATCGAGTAATTGTCCAATTTAAAATAAATAAAAAAGGTGACATTGCAGATGTGAAAGCAAGAGCTCCACATCCAAAACTGGAAGAAGAAGCGATTCGAGTTATTAAATCTTTACCACAAATGATTCCAGGAAAAGAGGATGGAAAGGTAGTTGGAGTAATGTATTCTTTACCAATTGTATTTAAAGTGGCTGAACCAGGTGAATAAATTAAGTTTATTACTAATATTGATCACTATAAAGGTCGGGGCCCAAACCCCGACCTTAGTTATTGCCGATAGTTTGTATGCAGTAGGTAATTATTCCGAAGCGATTCAGCGATTGGAAAATCTTCAGGATAAATCTGATGCTACCCAGTTGCGTTTGGCAAAGTTCTATGAAGCCAATGGAAACCCAGATTCAGCAATGGTCTTTTATAGATCCATTTTACAACAGCATCCTGAAAAACTTTTAACTGCAATAAGATATGGAGACGTGCTTGTGAAAGCCGGCAATCTCAGGAGTGCGGATAGCTTATTTCAAAATCTAGCCAAAGAATATCCAAACAATGCTTCTTTCCAATTTCAAATAGGATCAATTAAGGAAAGACTGGTGGATAGTACTTATCTAGACTATTTGCACAAAACTATTATATTGGATTCAACTCATCAGCAGGCTTTATTTAAGATAGCTAAATACGCGCTTAGCAGAAGGAATTTCCAGATTGCAGAAAAGATGAGTATGCAGGGATTACAATCAAATCCAAATAATGCCTCCCTTCTATCAATTCTCGCCCAAACCTATATTAAGGAGAACTCTTTTGTTTTGGCCATTTCGCCCTTAGAAAAACTTTTGGAGCTTGGGCAGGGAAACGAATTTGTGCACTCCAAATTGGGTTTTTGCTATTATCAGCAAAATTATTTTGAAGAGGCCATAGAACAATACAAATTAGCATTAGGCTATGAAGATCGGAATTCTGATACCCATTACAATCTTGGAAAATTATATGCCAAGTTGGGGGACTTAAAAAGATCTGAAACTCATTTACTCATGGCTTTGCTAATTAAAAAGCAACCAGTAGATTCTGAATTTCTAAGCCTAGCTTTAACCTACAAGCTTCAAGAAGATTATCAGAAAGCGCTTCAACATTTCAATAGTGCATTAGAAGAAAACCCGGATAACGAAAGGGCTTTATACGAAAGGGCCATTGCTGCAGATAATTATTATAAAGACAAAACAACCGTATTGAATTATTATAGGGTCTATTTAAATAGATATGAAGCTGATGGGAATGAAAGTTTGATTTTTCTTGCCCAATCTCGAATAAAGGATATTAAAACAGAATTACACCTTAAAGGAGAATAATTTTTCCTAAGCTGCTTAAATTCAGTATTTTTGGCATTCAATAGACTAGATAGTTAGCTGCATGAGAAAAGAATTACTTCTGCTTATTTTTCCAATTTTGGTGTGTTGTAATAATTTTTAAACCAAAAAGATCTCTTCGGAAGAGTTGCTTAGCCAAGAATCGAAATCTTTAAATTGGCGCGAGGTGTATGAATATACTGCTTCCGAAAATTGTGAAAGATGCTTTTGAGTGAATATGAAAAGAATAAAGAATATGTACCTTTTATATTGTCAGAGAGATAATTATAATTGCTAAAATCACCAAGACGAAGATTGTCTTTAGGAATCTTCAAAGCCGGACCCAAACTCCGGATTTTTCCGTTTCACCGGAATTTATTCAATTATAATCGAATTAAAAATATTTCTGGTTTTCAAATCTTCCATAAAATTTGAAATGAAAAAGGAGTAAAATATGTTATCTATTCCCCCTGGCTTCAGTCAGGGGATAAAGGAACTGGGCTTTAGCCCCTAATTTTTTAGGGGAAAGCAGAATAATATGCCTTAGCCAAAATTAAAACTCTTGCTAACACTTAATATTTATTGCCTTATATATTTATTTGGATAAAATGAATCCACAAACCCATATAAGTTGTAAATTTTAGTAATTTTAGGCTTGCTTGCCAAAACAGGAATTTTATGAAAACCGGAATAAGACCTTACGCATTAGCCGAAACCAATTGGAAACAGGTAAAAGATGAAGATTTTACCTTAGCAGTTTTGCCGTGGGGCGCCACCGAAGCCCATAATTATCACCTTCCCTATGGCACCGATAATACTTTAGGCGAAGAAATTGCTCTTGAAGCCGCCCGAAAAGCCTGGAAAAATAATGCCCGGCCGGTGGTTTTGCCAACAATCCCTTTTGGGGTAAATACAGGGCAAATGGATGTTAAGTTGTGTATGAATATGAGCCCCAGTACGCAATATGCCGTTTTAAAAGATATAGTTCAGGTGCTGGACAGGCATAAAATCAGTAAACTGGTGATCGTAAACGCGCATGGCGGAAATAATTTTAAGCAAATGATAAGGGAACTGAGCCTTGAATTTCCGGAAGTCTTTGTCTGTTCTGTAAACTGGTGGACGGTTACCAATGCCAAACCTTATTTTGATGAGCCCGGAGACCACGCCGGTGAATTGGAAACTTCGGTAATGATGCATTTGGCGCCGGAACTGGTTTTAAGTTTGGACCAGGCTGGGGACGGCAGCGCAAAAAGCTTCAAAATTAAGGGCCTTAAAGAAGGTTGGGTGAGTGCCCAAAGGGAATGGACAAAAATCACGGAAGATACCGGCGTTGGAAACCCCAAAAAAGCCACCGCAGAAAAGGGGAAAAAATTCTTCAAGGACACAACCACTATTATTGCTGGGTTTCTTGAAGATTTGCACCAGGCAGATTTAAATGATATGTACGAATAAATTTTCAACACTTTTATGGTAAAAGCTTTACTCTATATTTTCGGTTTTTTAATTGCGGGTGAACTGATCCGGTATATTTTTAATATCCCCATTGCAGGGAATATTATTGGGATGCTCCTTATTTTTATCGCTTTGCGCCTTAAAATAATAAAATTAGAGGATGTGAAACCGGCATCGGACAAACTCATTAAATACCTGGCTTTATTCTTTATTCCCTATGGAGTAGGCCTGATGGTTTATTTCAATCTTATTCAGCCTTTCTGGCTTCCAATTACAGTTGCCGTAATTGTCAGTTCAGTGATCACTTTATATGTTACAGCGATTATCATGGAAAAATTCGGGAAATGAAAGAGATTTTTCAACTTCCCGTATTTGGTGTTTTTATTACGCTGGCGGCCTTTGTTGTTGCTACCCAAATTAAAAAGAAATGGAATTATATCCTGTTTAACCCCGTTCTTTTAGCTATTAATTTTATCATTATTTTCCTTCTTGTTTTTAATGTGAATTTTGAAGATTATAACAACGGAGGTAAATTTTTAAGTTTTTTTCTTGGTCCGGCGGTGGTGGCACTTGGCGTGTTTTTCTATGAAAAATATGCTGAGGTCAAACAAAACCTGAAGCCATTTTTAATTGCCGTTACCGCAGGAGGCGTAAGTGGGATTTTGAGTGTGGTTTTCATTTTGATCCTCTTTAAGGTTCCGGATTTTATCGTGCAATCCTTAGCGGCAAAATCGGTTACAGCGCCTATTGCTATTGAAATAACCAAACTTGTTGGCGGAGTTCCGGAAATTACCGCGAGTATTGTTATTGCGGTTGGTATCTTTGGGAATGCTTTTGGGCCTTTAATTTTAAGGGTTTTAGGCATAAAGAATAAAATAGCCATTGGCACCTCGCTGGGAACAGCCGCCCACGCCATTGGAACAGCCCGGGCTTTTGAAGAAGGAAAACTGCCGGGAGTTTATAGCGGTCTCGCAATGTGCCTCAACGGAATTATTACCGCGCTTTTAACGCCCTACATCCTCGATTTGTTTTTGTTGTTTTAAGATTTCATTTCTTGTTTTTTTGTTCATCTTTTATTGAAATACGGAATGATGGAACAGGAAGAAAGTTTACATACTTGTAATTGAAATTAAGATGCTTATCCTTCATCTTATTGAATAACAGATTGCTAAGTTTTGCTTATTTTTGAATAATATTAGTCCAGAACCCAAATCTACATGAGAAAATTTTTACTCCTGATACTTTTTCCAATTTTGGCCGGCTGCAATAATTTTGAAACCAAGAAAATTTCTTCGAAAGAAGTCCTGGATCAAGAATCTAAAACTTTGAACTGGAAAGAAGTGGATGAATATCCCGCCTTCGAAAACTGTAAAAACATCGGCGAATTAACTAAATCCCGGGAATGTTTTGAAGCAACTTTAGCCAATTCCATTTACGCGTATCTGGCCAGACAAGAACCCATCGTAACCCAGGCAATTGACGATACTTTGATTTTATATCTCGGGATCACCAAAACCGGCAAGCCAATTATCGATTCAGTTTTTGTGGATACCCTGGTCACAAATCAACTTCCCTACCTTAAATTATGGTTGCAGCAAAGCCTAGATTCCCTTCCAAAAATTTACCCCGCAATCAAACGCGGAATCCCGGTTTCAAGCGCGTTCAAAATGCCGATCGTGATCAAAGCGGAATAAACGGAAAACAAATTTTGAATTCCAAACTCCAAATTATAAATTCCAAATTCCAAATTTTTTTAGGCGGAGGCTACAAAGCAGTTCCTTATTTTTTTTGCGTGAAAATTGTTGCAGCTCGTTTAAGAGGTCTATCTCGTTCTGATTTTTCTTCCAAATTATATTTTTAAAAATTAAGCATAACAATTTTGT
>JAENXB010000269.1 GCA_016649785.1 Flavobacteriaceae bacterium | reverse complement strand
CCACCAAAAGCCTGATTCCAATCTTTTCAACAACATTCTATCAGCCGGTTTACTAATTTGATCCCTGCACTTCCATTGATTTTTTTTCAGGAAAAACTGTATAAAAAATTCGACTGACGGGCCTCATACGGCTGTACTCACTAACTATTTATACATATAAAAATGACGAAGGTTTCAGTAAATCAACGCTCCATACAAATATTTAGGGTGATGTTAAGCGGAATTTTTTTTGTGGCGAGTTTAAGCCATTTATTCAATATTGAAAAAACGCTACAAAAACTTGACCAGGCAAGATTTAAAGGAATTGCATATTTTTTTGGCGATCCCACATTAATGATCATTCTTTCCGGAATCGCAATGCTCCTTGCCGGTTTGAGCCTGATGGCAGGTTTTAAAACCAAATGGGCCGCAATTTTACTTGCAGCATGTTTAATACCTATTACCATTACGGTTCAGGTTGGCCAAACTGCCAGCCTTGGGCCCCTTTTTAAGAACATCGCAATTTTTGGCGGACTCTTATTTTTTATACTCAACGATTTTAATAAAACTCAAAAAACATAACTCATGAAAAATTTATTTTTAAGCACAATTGTACTGGTTTTGGCACTTTCAATATTTTCTGCAGAAGCCCAAAATACGATGCACCACGAAAAAAACAATTATGTGGTGCTCACAAAAAAAATCCCGCAATTACAACCAATTATTTTAACTGCTGAAGCTTTAGCGGAAGAAGACGGGGAAAAATTCGGGGATTTCCAGGTCATAATTTGCGGAAAAACCGTAACCGATCTAACTGATAAGGAAATGATGCAGAAATTTATAGATAAAGCAGAAAAAGCAAATGTAAAAATCGTGATCTGCGGATTATCAATGAAAAAATTCGAGGTTGATCAAAAAGACATTTCTCAGGAATTGGAAGTTGTGGGTAATGGGATCCTACACAATTTTCAACTTCAGAAAAAAGGATATTTAAGCGTTGAACTTTAAAGATCAATAATGAAATTCCTCGGTGACAAATTAAAGATATTTCATTTGTTATAATTGTATGTATATCAATAATTTACTAAATGAAAAACCTGCAAAGTTAAAAACTTTGCAGGTTTTTTTTATACTGTCATATAACAGAACTCAATTATAATAAGCAAACCAAAGGAGGTGAATTCTACTTAGTTTTATTGATATCGTACTTTTCCTTATAGTAATTTATTATAGGCGGAAAGGGGCCATATTTATGTTGTTCTGCAGAAAAGCTATCCTCCCATGGCCCATAAGAAGTGGAGACCGGTTTCTTTTTTAAATCCGGATAATCTTCCTCTGTATTTTCCATTTTAGGCCTGTCAAAGCTGTTTATGTAACCGGCTAAATGATAAGCTTCTTCATCTGTTAACTTCGGATTATTATAAGATGCCTGGCCAAAAGGCATATTTCCTTTTATGAATTGTGCAGCAGTAAGAACCCTGTTCATTCCTGCGCCATCATTGTAACTATCATCTCCCCACAATGGTGGATACTGGTAGCCTTTTGAACCATCAGCCAATAAAAGCCCTTGCCCTGTCTCCCCATGACAGATCATACATTCTTTGGTGAATAAAGCTTTTCCTGTTTCAAGATTTACGTCCACATTTGGCACTTGAAGGTCTGGATACCCCTTAAATTCTTCCTCCCTATCTTTGGGAAGATCCTCACTTATCCATTCCATATAAGCCACCATAGCTTTCATTTCTTCAGATTCCTTAGGAAGTTTTTTTCCATTCATACTCCGCTCCATACATCCGTTTATTCTATCTTCTATGCTTATATCCTTATTGGAGCGGCCATTGTATTGCGGAAACCTGTTTGTAACCCCAACCCAGGAGGCTGATCCAGCCTGGGTCCCGGCCTTTAAATGACAATTTGTGCACGAAATATTGTTTCCTGAAAAATGCATCTCTGGATTTTCTGCCATGGGTCCTATCCATTTGGATGTTTCTGTTAGAAGCCGGTAACCATATTCAACATCTTCCGCTACAGATCCTTCGGAAATTTCAATTAGAATATCTTTTAGAACCCAGTCTTTTGCCGCAATCTTTTCTTTTACAAAATAGGATAGGTTTGAATTATAAACATAAAGTCCCAGGAACACAAGGCTTATTAATAAGAAAATAGAAATGAATAATTTAAAAATAAGCCTTACCAGGGGTTTAAAATCTTTCATATCAGGGAGGGAATAAGATTATTTAAAAACGTTTGGTATAAAATTCTGGCAAATAAAAGCCAAAAAGACGTAGGTTTCTCACAACGATATCACAAACATATATCTTCAACTTGTGATTTTACATAACAATTGTTACATAATAACTTCAAAAAACTAATTTAACCACCGTTTTTTATCTAAAATATTAGATACCGATTTAAGCCCAAACGTAACTGAAAAAAGCAAAAAGAGAAATTAAATCTCTTTTTGCTTTTCATCTATCTTACTGTTCTCAAATTGTTCTTTTCCCTGATCTAAAAATGAAACAAATTCACCGATATTTAAGTCGTAACTCCTTGGTGCGGCTAACAATTCGCCGTTTTCTCCAACTAAGGTATAATACGGCTGGGCATTTGCATTCAGCTTTTGGATCATAAAATCGAGATTCTGTTTTCCGATGGTCTTCTTTACTTTATTGTCGTAACCGGAAACATACCATTCATTTTCAGGCAATTCAGTTTTTTCATCAACATAAAGGGCTACAACTAAATAATCCTCTTTCAACCTTTTTAACACTTCAGGATCACTCCAAACATTGGCCTCCATTTCGCGGCAATTGACACATCCGTGGCCGGTAAAATCAATGAACAATGGTTTATCCTGTTTTTTTGCACAGGCCAATGCTTCTTCGTAATCAAAGAATCCCTGAATTCCATGAGGGAGGTGCAGGAATTCCCCATATTTTGGTTTTCCACAGAATCCTGAAATATCGGTGCTATCGGAACCAATTCCGGAAGTGTTGACCAGGTTAAAATCCTGGGAACTCATGGGTGGCAAATATCCCGACAGCGCTTTTAAGGGAGCTCCAAAGAGACCGGGAATAAGATACACCACGAAACTGATAACAAAAACCGAACTTATCAATCTTGGGATAGAAATACTGTCAATTTTCTTTTCGTGAGGAAAAACGATCTTTCCCAATAAGTAAAAGCCTAAAAGTGAAAAGATCACGAT
>JAENXB010000182.1 GCA_016649785.1 Flavobacteriaceae bacterium | reverse complement strand
TTAATGACTCAAATACCAGTAATATTGTTATCAATTCCAATTATGCAAATATTAGTTTTCAACAAAAGTAAAATCAATCAAACAAAAAAATAAAAATGAAAAACGCAATCCTATTCTTTAGTATCCTCTTATTTTCGGCAAACACTTTAAATGCCCAGTGGTGGAGCAATTCAAAAAAAGTTGCCGGAAATAAAGAAGTGACCAACCAAACCAGGTCTGTAGGGAATTATGACCAGATCTCCGTAACCGGAATGATGGAAGTACAACTTATTGCCGGCAGCGAAGGAAAGATAGATATTGAAGCCGAAGGTAATTTAATGGAATTCATTGAAACCGAAGTTACTAATGGGCATTTGAGAATATCCATACAAAAAGGCGTAGCTATTGATCCTTCAAAAAACTACCCAATCAGAATTGTAGTTCCCTTTGAAACATTGGGAGCCCTGACTCTTACCGGATCTGGTCACATTAGTAACTCAGACGCTATCAGAGCGAGGGATTTTAAAATAAACGTAACAGGATCTGGAAATATGAATTTAAACCTGATCACAGAAAATCTTGAAAGTACGATTACAGGTTCCGGTGACCTTAAATTAAAGGGTACTTCCCGGGAATTTAAATGTAAAATAACCGGTTCTGGTGATGTTTTCGCATATGATCTAAAAGCAGTTAAAGTTGATGCTTCTGTAACGGGGTCCGGCGATATGGAAGTATCTGTTGAAAACGAACTTGAAGCAAAAGTTTCAGGCTCGGGAGACATAAAATACCGTGGAAATCCTGATAAACAAAATTTTAAAACTTCGGGTTCAGGTACTGTTTCAAAAAATTAAAAAAACCAGGGCATTTTATTGAAGGTATAAAAGTCAAGTGGAATTGAGATTTTCCTTGATTTTTATACCTTTTCTTTTGGCACGCGAATTAATAAAATCACCCCTCCTAAAAAGAAGATCACCAAAAATAAAATAGCATTTCTAACGCTTCCTGTAAGTTGGGCAACTATTCCATACATAAGCATCCCGATCACGATTCCAATTTTCTCTGAAACATCATAAAAACTGAAATAACTCGTCGTGTCCAATGTGTTTTCAGGTAACATTTTGGAATAGGTAGAACGGGACAAGGCTTGGGTTCCTCCCATGACCAATCCCACGCAGGCAGCGGCTACATAAAATTCCTGTGGTGAAACTATAAAATAAGCATACACGCAAATAACAATCCAAAACAAGTTAAGGATAATAAGGGTTTTGATATTTCCTATTTTTAAGGCAATCCTTGCCGTTAAAGTCGCCCCGACAACAGCCACCAATTGAATGAGCAGGATACTCACTATTAATCCGGTTGTGGGGTCCTGGTTTCCCCAGTCCAGTTCTTCAATCCCAAAATAGGTGGCAATTAACATTATAGTTTGCACTGCCATGCTATAGGTGAAAAATGCGACAAGATAGCGTTTGAGTGCAAGTTGATTCTGCAGAAAATTCCAGATCAGTTTAAGTTCCCTAAACCCGTTAAACAAAACATCCCTGCTCATCTTTTGTTTTTTATTTCCTACCGGCAAATAATAATATGTGTACTGACTAAATCCTATCCACCAGATTCCTGTAAACACAAAAGAAAGCCGGGTTGGCAAGCCTTCATCTTCAAATCCAAACCAGTCATATTTCATGATCATTATCAAACAGATGATCAATAAAATTACACTGCCAATATATCCTAAGGAAAACCCCTTTGCGCTAATTTTATCCTGCTGATCCGGATAAGCGATGTCCGGCAAATAAGAATTGTAGAAAACCAAACTTGACCAAAACCCGATCAAAGCCAAAAAATAACACAATAAACCAAACCAAAGAAAATCCAGGCTAAACCAAAATAAGCCTATACAGGAAACCGCTCCCAGATAACAGAAAAATTTCAGGAACGATTTTTTATTTCCCACATAATCGGAAATACCGGACAATAGCGGACTGGTAAAGGAAACAACTAAAAAAGCGAGGGCGGTTACATAGCTTATGAGAGAATCATTGTTGAGATTAAATCCCAGGAATGCTACTGTGTCGTCAACAATATAGCCCTGTTCATTTTTTACAATAGTGATGGCACCATAAAAAATAGGAAAAATTGCAGAGGAAATAACGAGAGGATACACCGAATTTGCCCAGTCGTAAAATGCCCAGGCATTCAACAACTTTTTATTTCCTTTAGGTAGGTTTTTCATTTTCTAAAAATAGAAAAAGCTGCCCATTAAGAGCAGCTTTTTCTATTTAAAAAATTTTATTTCAATTATTTAAAGGAAGTCACTCCGTATTTTTTGGCTTCAGCTTTTGCTTCAGGAGCCCAAGCGCTCAAATTATTGATCCTGGTAGCTGTTGCAGGGTGCGTACTTAAAAATTCCGGTGGGGCCTGTGAATTGGCTTGAGCAGCCATTCTTCTCCATAAATCGGCTGCTTGATCAGGGTTATATCCTGCAATTGCCATTAAGGTAAGACCAATTCTGTCGGCTTCAGTTTCATGGCTTCGGCTAAACGGCAACATTACTCCCACCTGAGTACCCAAACCATAGGCCTGTGCAAAAATTTGTTGCGTCTGCTCGCTTTTTCCGCTTAAGGCAATACCACCGGCAACCGCACCCAACTGTTGTAATTGTGCGGCACTCATACGTTGTGCGCCGTGATCTGCCAGGGCGTGTGCCACCTCGTGGGCCATAATAACTGCAATTCCGGTTTCATCTTTTGCGATCGGCAAGATCCCGGTGTAAAAAACAACTTTTCCTCCTGGCATTGCCCAGGCGTTAACTGCATCATCTTTAACAAGGTTAAATTCCCAGGCGAAATCATTTAAATACCCCTGATATCCATTGGCATTCAAATACCTTTCGGAAGCAGTAACAATTTTTTGTCCAACATTCTTGATCATATTAGCTTCTGAAGTACCTGTGATCACTTTGTTTTCCGCCAAAAATTGATCATATTGCTCAAAAGCCATTGGAAACAACTGAGCGTTTGAAACAAAATTCAAATTTTTTTCTCCCGTAAAAGGGTTGGTTTTACAGCCTACCAATGTTAGCACCGTAAAAACAGTTATAAGTAAACTTCTTTTTATCATGGTTTTTAGTTTTAATTTGTTAAAAGTACAAAACAGCTATCATCAACGTACAGGCTTTATGCTCGCTTTAACAAATGGATAAATCCAAAAATGATACCAATTTATTTCATTGGGAAGGTTTATTCAAATGCTGCGGTCTTCAATCATAAATTATTAACTTGCGGTTTTTATTTAAATTATGCCAAAAAAACATATTGAGAAAACCCCTGTTCAGGTATTGCTAACTCCTGCATACATACTTATTACAGGGAAAATTTTAACCGCCATCTCCCCTTTTCTGGCGAGTCGTTTTGCCGCAAAACTATTTTTATCCCCATTTCGTTACAAATTGCCAAATCGGGAAAAGGAAATGGATAAAAAATCAATTCAGGAAACTATAAACATTCCGTCCATAAACAGGAAAATTGTGGTTTATAAATATGGAACCGGTCCAAAAAAGGTTTTGTTGGTACACGGTTGGAGCGGCAGCGGCACTCAATTGTGTGTTATTGCGAAAGAGTTGGTAACTAAAGGTTTTAGCGTGATAAGTTTTGATGCTCCCGCCCATGGGAAAGCACCCGGAAAAACAAGTATGATGCCATTTTTTATTGAATCCATACACCATATAGAAAAGGAATACGGTCCTTTTGAAGCCGCCATAGGGCATTCCTTGGGAGGAATGTCACTTTTAAAGGCTATAAAGAATGGTTTTAGCGTAAATAAACTTGTATTGATAGGGACCGCCAACAGTGTCACCCATATTACGAGAGAATTCGCAAAGAATATGAAGCTGAATGAAAAGGTAGCTAAATTGATGAAAGCTTACTTCGATAAAAAATTCGGGGAGGATATGGATAATTATTCCGGAGCATTTTCTGCTGAAAGCGTTAAAGTAGCAACCTTGGTGGTACACGACAAAAATGATATAGATGTCCACATAAGTTCTGCACATGAAATTGTCGATAAACTTGAAAATGGAAAGTTATTCGTCACCGAAGGCTTGGGACATCGAAAAATTTTAGGAGATCCCGATGTAATTAACAAAATTTCAACATTCATCACGGAATGATTTTTGTAATTTTAAAGAAAATAATTTGATTATTATGAAAACTATAATCCTTACTCTATTGACAATCATTACAATAGGTTGTAATGGAAACGCTCAAAAAGAATCAAAAGCAACTTCAAAATTTGAAGTAACAAAGACAGATGCCGAATGGAAGAAGCTCTTAACTCCCCAGGAATACGCCGTATTGCGGAAAGGTGATACAGAAAAAGCTTATTCCAGTGAACTAAACGATGTAGAGGAATCCGGAACTTTTGTTTGTGCAGCCTGTGCAAAAGAATTATATCGATCTGAACATAAATTTGATAGTGGTACCGGTTGGCCAAGTTTCGACAGGGCAATTGAAGGCGGAGTAAGTTATGGTACCGATTCAAAATTGGGATTTGAACGCAACGAAATTCATTGTGCCCACTGTGGAGGTCATTTAGGACACCTTTTTGACGACGGCCCACGCGAAACTACAGGAAAAAGGCATTGTATTAATGGAGTTGCCATGAATTTTATTCCAGATGCCCCTAAAAAAGAATAATAATGAAAAAATATAAAGTGGAAAAAAGCGAAGATCAATGGAAAGAGCAATTATCAGACGAGCAATACAGTGTACTGAGAGAAAAAGGAACTGAAGCCCCGCATTCCGGAAAATATAACCTTCATTTCGACAAAAACGGGGATTACAGGTGCGCTGCCTGCGATGCTAAGTTATTTGAAAGCGACAGCAAGTTTGAAAGTGGTTGTGGCTGGCCCAGTTTTGACAATGCTATCGAAGGAAGTGTTGAATATGTTCAGGATAGAGCATTTGAAACGCTCCGCATCGAGATTTTATGTGCCAACTGCGGAAGCCATTTGGGACATGTTTTTGACGATGGCCCTACACAAACCGGACAACGCTATTGCGTTAATTCGGCTAGTATTGAATTTAAAAAATAACCTAAACTTATTATTATGAAAAAGATTTTCACATTATTACTTATTTCTGTCTTTGCTCTAACCTCCTGTGGCGATGACGGTGCCATTGGGCCTCAAGGTCCGCAGGGACCTGCCGGTGCAGATGGGCTTATTGGAACAGTGGTTGACCTTCAGGGAAGTTTTACTTCAGCAAATGATTATTCCTTGGTTTTGGATTTTAACGATGAAGGAATAGAAGTTTTTGAATCGGATGTGGTTTTGGTATACTTAAAAACCGGAGAAGATGGAGAAGCCGGTGGATTACCGGTAGAAGTTTTTAGAATGTTGCCACAAACCTATTTTATAGATGGCCAAATTCTTCAGTATAATTTCGATTTTACTTTTTTTGATGTTTTGATCTTCTTAGACGGTACCGCAGATTTTGCTGCGCTGGATCCATCCTTTACAGATAATCAGGTTCTTAGGATAGTAGTGGTGCCAGCTGAATTTGCAGAAACTTCTGGGGTAGATATGTCCAATATGAAAGCTGTAATGCAGGCTTTGGATATTCAACCCGAAGATATTAAAAAAGGTGAAATTCAATAATAAACAGATAAAATCAGAAAGTAAAGGCTTAACCCAAAACCGGGTTAGGCTTTTTTGATTTAAACCGAATAACACAATTTGTTAATCTTGCCTTTTAAAGACTTTCAGTTTAGCCTATTATTCCTTAAATTCGCACTTCTTAAACTGTTACAAAAAATTCCGAATATGAGTAAATACGATATCATTGTTTTAGGAAGTGGCCCAGGTGGATATGTTACTGCCATCCGCGCTTCGCAATTAGGT
>JAENXB010000201.1 GCA_016649785.1 Flavobacteriaceae bacterium | reverse complement strand
AATTTTAAAACCATAAACCAGTCCCGAATTGACGAAACCCAAATCAATCTCATTTTTAATAATCAGAATATTCGGTTGGGTAGAGAAAATGAGCATCTATATGTGAGACGGTATTCTTGTATTTGGCTATTTCAGACATTTTTTTCCATCCGGGAGAATTTCCAAAATTTTCCCAATGTTTATCGTGACTTTCCTGGTTTGGAAAGCTAATTAAATACATCAGGTTGGGTGTGTGAGGACCGGCAAGCACTTCCCCATAAAAAACCGCGTTGAAGCCCAAACTATCAAAAAGCTTAATTTCCTCGCCTTCATTAAACATTTCAAGCTTGTTTTGAAAATAAGCTTCGGTGGGGGATTGGTAACTTCTCAACTCATAAACCCGCTCTTTCCTTGGAGTGTCCAGGGGAGAAGGCTGCATGAACGGCATATCTTTAAAAGCGCGCATCACGATAACTTCTATTCTTTTATAAGGAGGATTTTCAAATGAGGCAGAAAGATATTCTTTTCCATTTTCCAGATAAAGTTCATCCTTTAAAAGCTTTTCATTTAAGCTATTCATTTCTTCCAAAGAAGAAAACGGAATGAGAACAAAAAGCTGTTTTAGGCTGTCCGCTTTAGGTTTAAAAACCCCAACATCTTTGATATTTAACTTTTTCAAGGTTGGAAGAAAGGCTGTTTTAAGATATTCTTCGGTTACCGGTATCTGCGAATCCTTATCAAAGCTGTAAATTTTAAGCTGATAAAATTGCGCGGATGGTTCCTGTGCAGCCAATAGGAGTGGCAATATGAACATAACAATTACCGGAAGCAAACATTTTCTGAACTTAGACATAATTTTGGATTTTAATGATTTGAGTTTAGTTTTTATGAAAATACAATTTTATTTTTAAAGGTTTTCAAGGTCAATTTCCACCAGATTCCTCACCAAATCCTCAAAAGTCTCCCGTTTTCTGATCAAATGCGCTTCCCCGTTGTACCATAGAACCTCGGCGGGCCGGTAACGGGAGTTGTAATTGCTGGCCATGCTGAAGCAATATCCACCGGCATTACTGAAACACAGCAAATCGCCTTCTTTTATTTCTGCGATCCTGCGGTTGGTGGCAAAAGTATCGGTTTCGCATATATAACCCACTACCGAGTAAAATCGTTCTTTTCCCGCCGGATTTGAAATATTCCTGATCACATGCTGCGACCCATAAAACATGGGACGTATCAAATGGTTAAATCCGCTATCTACGCCTGCAAAAACAGTGGAAGTGGTTTGCTTTATTACATTTACCCGTACCACAAACTTTCCGGATTCGCTCACCAGGAATTTTCCGGGTTCAAAGGTCAGGGTAAGTTCGCGGCCATATTCTTTGCAGAAGGATTTAAACTTTTTGGTCAGTTTTTCGCCCAATTCTTCTATGTCGGTTTCAATATCACCTTCTTTATAAGGCACTTTAAATCCGCTGCCAAAATCCAAAAATTCAAGATCCTTAAAATGTTTTGCAGTATCAAACAAAATTTCCGAAGCATATAAAAACACTTCAATATCCAGGATATCACTGCCCGTATGCATATGGATCCCGTTGATGTTCATCCCGGTATTTTCCACGATCCTCAATAAATGCGGGATCTGATGAATTGAGATCCCGAATTTGGAGTCGATATGTCCCACAGAAATATTGGAATTTCCCCCTGCCATCACATGCGGATTGATACGAATGCAAACCGGCACCTTGGGGTGGCGCGTTCCAAATTGCTCCAGGATGGACAAATTGTCGATATTGATCTGCACCCCAAGTTTGGAGGCTTCCTCAATTTCTTCCAGGGAAACCCCGTTAGGTGTATATATTATTCTTGAAGGATCAAAACCCGCTTTTAGTCCCAATTGCACTTCCTGGATTGAAACGGTGTCCAGTCCGGAGCCTAAACCTTTAAATAGTTTTAAAATTGAAATATTGGAAAGTGCCTTTACCGCGTAATTTATCCTAAGCTGTTTTACTTTGCTGAAAGCATTCGTAAGCCGAAGATATTGGGATTTAATTTTTTCAGCATTGTATACATAAACAGGGTTTCCAAATTCCGCTGCAATTTTAATAAGGTCTTGATCGTTCATTTAATAATTTCTTTAGAAAGGGCAAAAATAAATTAGAAATCCAAATATCGATAATGATTGTCAGAAAATAACACAATCGGTCAAAATGTTATTTTATCGCCCCTTTATCAAAAGATTCAAAAGGAGTTTTTAATAAAAGCTGAAATGCCTTACGGAATGCTATTCAGCTAAAGTTTTTATATTAGTTGGGTTAAAATTCCCCGGAAACAACAAGATTCTCTCTTCTTTTCCTCATCATGATTATTACAATAGCAATTATAACTCCTGATCCGGCCATAACAGCACCAACCAGGGTAGCCGATGTAAAACCGAAGCCTAAAGCAATTGGTATTCCCGCAAAGAATGCCCCGAAAGCATTTCCCATATTAAAGGCACTTTGGTTCATGGAAGATCCCAACATTTCCGATCCTTTTGCAGTATGTATCATAGCTAATTGAATGGGAGTGGATAATGTAAAAGCCACCATACTAATAATAAAGGTTAAAATAAGAATTGCTATTTTATCATCAGCGAGAAAGGTATTGCTTATAAGGACAATCACCATTAGGATCAATGATATCAGAACTGCATAAATTGGGGAAAATATTTCCGCAAGTTTTCCCCCAAGTAAATTCCCTACCACCATTCCAATTCCGGCAATGATCATAGCATAACTTACCATACTTTCCGGATGCCCGGCAACGTTCGTAATTAATGGTGCTATATAACTATACCAGGCAAAAAAACCGCCGGTACCTATAGTTGTAAGTAAAACCACCATCCAGAGTTCAAGCCTTTTAAATACTTTTAGGTCCTTTCTCAATCCGTTGGATGAGGATTTAGATAATTCCGGCATCCAGAAAATAATGCTAAGAACTGCCAAAACCCCTACGAATCCTACCATTAAAAAAGAAACATTCCAGCTAAAATGCTGGCCAAAATACGTTCCTAAAGGCACTCCAATTACATTTGCCAGGGTTAAGCCTGTGAACATCATGGAGATTGCCTGGGCAGATTTTCCGGGTTTTGCCAATTTAGCTGCCACAACAGCCCCAATTCCAAAGAAAGCCCCATGAGGCAGGCCGGATAAAAACCTGGCGATTAAAAGCGTTTCATAACTATTGGCGAAAGCAGAGAGGGTATTAAAAATAGTAAACCAAATCATTAATAACATCAGGATCTTATGGCTGGGCCATTTCCCTGCCAAACCGGTTAAAATTGGCGCGCCCACAACTACTCCCAATGCATAAGCGGCAATAAAATGCCCTGCTTTTGGGATGCTCACGCCCAAATCTCCTGCAACATCCGGGAGGATCCCCATAATTACAAATTCTGTCATCCCAATTCCAAATCCTCCAATGGCTAATGCAATTAATGCTTTCTTCATTTCGACAAAAATTTAATTTGCAAAAGTAGCTGAGAAATCGCATAAAATTAAGAAAATGGGTGTTTAATCACTATAACGATATAGTCAATACTGATTTAGATCATTATAATAAAGCGATGGAACCCTTAAATGATTTAGAATTAAACCACTGAATTAAAGGAGAAGAACCCCAAATTTCTAATTTAAAAAAGATTGGGACAATTCCTCTACATTCGTTTTACATTCGTTACTTTTGCGAACCGTTATTAATACTGAATAAAAAGCAGATTATGAACATACACGAATATCAAGGGAAAGAAATTTTAAGCAGCTTTGGCGTACGCATTCAGCGTGGGATTGTTGCCCATAATGCAAAAGGAGCAGTTGATGCTGCCAAAGAACTCACCGAGCAAACCGGAACCGGTTGGCACGTTATCAAGGCCCAGGTTCATGCCGGAGGCCGCGGAAAAGGTGGTGGGGTGAAACTTGCCAAAAACCTGAAAGAAGTTGAAGAAATTGCAGGTAAAATGATTGGAATGAACCTTGTTACCAAGCAAACTTCTGCTGAAGGTAAAAAAGTTCACCAGATATTGGTTGCTGAAGATGTATACTACCCGGGTGATAGTGAACCCGAAGAATATTATATGTCTGTATTGTTAAACAGAGCCACAGGCCGTAATATGATCATGTATTCTACTGAAGGCGGAATGGATATTGAAGCGGTTGCTGAAAATACCCCCGAATTGATCTTTACCGAAGAAATAGATCCTACCGTTGGAATTATGCCGTTTCAGGCCAGAAGGATCGCTTTTAATCTCGGTTTAAGCGGAGCATCTTTTAAGGAAATGACTAAATTTGTACTAGCGCTTTATACTGCCTATGACAAATCTGATTCTTCCTTATTCGAGATCAATCCTGTATTAAAAACCAGCGACGATAAGATCCTTGCGGTAGATGCAAAGGTTACTTTAGATGACAATGCGCTTTACCGTCATAAAAATTATCTTGAAATGCGCGATATCCGCGAAGAAAACCCCGTGGAAGTTGAGGCCAAAAAAGTTGGACTTAACTATGTGGATCTTGACGGAAACGTTGGTTGTATGGTAAATGGAGCCGGACTTGCAATGGCGACGATGGACCTTATTAAACAAGCCGGTGGTGAACCTGCCAATTTCCTTGACGTAGGCGGAACAGCCGATGCCAAAAGGGTAGAAGAAGCCTTCAGGTTGATTTTAAAAGACGATAATGTAAAAGCTATCCTTATCAATATCTTTGGTGGAATTGTGCGATGTGATCGTGTAGCCCAGGGAATTGTAGATGCATATAAAAATATGGGAGATACCATTAAAGTGCCTATTATTGTGCGCCTGCAAGGTACCAATGCCGATATTGCCAAGGAATTGATAGATAACAGCGGACTTGATGTTCAAAGTGCTATCGAATTTCAGGAAGCAGCAGATAAAGTACAGGCAGTACTAGCCTAAATCTTTTTATACAAACAAAAAAATCCCGGATATTATCCGGGATTTTTTTGTTTGTATTTTTTCACACTTCACACTTCACACTTCACACTTCACACTTCACACTTCACACTTCACACTTCACACTTCACACTTCACACTTCACACTTCACACTTCACACTT
>JAENXB010000416.1 GCA_016649785.1 Flavobacteriaceae bacterium | reverse complement strand
TCGATTTTGTCATAGTTTTCTTCGCTCATATTTCCCACTTCAAAATCGGCAAAAATAGCGGCTTTCATCTGTCCGGCGGCTACAGATTTTTTCATTTCGGCCGTCAATTCTTCAACGGAGCCAATAAAAATTTCTTCCGCTCCGTCTTCCGTTCTCCAAATTGGCAAAGGAATTCCCCAGTAACGGGAACGTGATAAGTTCCAGTCGTTGGCATTTTTCAGCCAGTTGCCAAATCGGCCTTCACCGGTTGATTTTGGTTTCCAGTTAATAGTATTGTTCAATTCGAACATACGATCGCGCTTTTCGGTCACTTTTATAAACCAGGAATCCAGCGGATAGTATAAAATCGGTTTGTCTGTTCTCCAGCAATGCGGATAACTGTGTTTGTATTTTTCTACGTTGAACGCCTTGTTTTCTTCTTTTAGCTGTATGGCTATTTCTACATCCAAGGATCGCTCTGGCGCTTCACCATCCTCATAATACTCGTTTTTTACGTATTTCCCTGCATATTCTCCCATATGTTTGGTGAATCTTCCTTGTAAATCAACCAAAGGAACCGGATTCCCGTTATCGTCCAATACCAACATTGGCGGTACTTCAGGATTGGCTTGTTTTGCAACCATCGCATCATCTGCACCAAAAGTTGGAGCAATATGGACAATTCCCGTACCATCATCTTCATTTACAAACCCTCCAGGAATAACTCTAAAAGCATTTTCAGGGTTTTTATAAGGACGTGTATAAGGTAATAACTGTTTGTATGACAATCCTTCCAACATCCATCCTTCAATATCATTTTTTATAATTTCAAAAGGTATTTTTTTATCTCCTAATTTGTAATTATCAAAAGCAGGTTGCAGTTGATCTCTATAATATTGCCCTTTGAAAATATTATTTACACATCCATTAGCTAAAATAACATTTATTGATTTTCCCGTATACTGATTGAAAGTTTTTACTTTTGAATAATACAAATTCGGATTTACAGCTAATGCCGTATTAGACGGTAAAGTCCAAGGAGTTGTTGTCCAAGCTAATAAATGAATATCTTCATCTCCTAAAGTATCTCTTTTAAAATCATTATTAACTAATTTAAATTG
>JAENXB010000069.1 GCA_016649785.1 Flavobacteriaceae bacterium | reverse complement strand
CAAACTGAGCAACAAATAAATTAAAAATATAAACACTCCATATAAAACAGCATTGACAAGACCTTTTTTATGGGTTTTTGCCCCTTTGGTAAAAAAGGAAACTGTAAGTGGGATCATAGGAAAAACGCAGGGAGTTAGCAAAGCGATCAACCCTCCAACAAAACCTAGGAGGAAAATAGTCAAAAAATTGTTTCCTTCCTCCTCGACCGGCTGATATTTTTCCCAACCCTGAATAGAAATATTCAAAGCTTCAGTTTTTTCAATATCAAGCGGGGTTACATCCGCATTTGCATAAGCTTTTGTGACTTTGTTGCTATTTGCGGAAATCTGAAATGGAACGATATCGGGAGGCAAACATTGCTCATCATTACATACCATAAATTCCACCTCAACTTCAATTATGGCATCCAGGTCCAAAATTTTCAGGGATTGGACAAAAACAACTTCATTTTTAAAGTATTTGATATCCATCCCAAAAACATCATCATAAACCGCGGGGATTTCAGGTTCTGAAGTTTTACCTATTAACTCATAATTTTCCTGGGAAGAACCAAAATTAAAAGTGGTGGGGATAGGACCATCCTCGCCTACTTCCTGGGAATAGAGATGCCAGCCTTTTTCAAGTTTTGCGGTAAAAACAAGATTATAAATACTGTCGTTTTGCTTATCCAAACGCGCATCCCAGGTAATTGGATCTGCGATCTGATCTTGTTTTTCTGCGGAGTTGAATACCTGGGCCTGAGTGGTGAAAAATGCAAATAAAAAAAAGACCGGGGTCAATAAATATTTCATAGGGAATAGGTGATTTTTATAATTTTTTGTGAAGGATCTGTAATTGCAAAACGGGCATCTGCCCGATGGTTTACTACCCAAACAATCTTATCTTCAGAACAAAGCAACCAAGTGTTTTCTTTCTCCGGCAAAGATAATTTTTTATCCATGAAGAAGTCGCTTAACTTTTTCTTTCCTTTCATTCCAAAGGGATAAAAAACATCGCCTTCCTTCCATTTTCTCAAGGTTAAAGGATATTTTAAACTTTCCCTGGCCACATAAATACAGTTGAGTGGAGTATCAGTGATTTTTTCGACTTCGTTAAAGCTAAAAGTCCCCATTGGCAGCATTTCAATTTCTTCTCCTTCAAAAATGCTGTAAACTTCATTTTCCGTATTTGCTGGTTTCTCCGTAAGAATTAGAAATTCCCGATCTTTAATCAATCTGTGGGTTTCAGAAAAAACCATTTTTCCCGGTTGTGCTTCCAAAAGATGATTCACATCATCCCATTCCGTAAATCCGAAGGATTTCAATAATTGATATAATACGGCTTTGGGATTGGGTATTTTTTTTAAAACTTCAATTTTAAACTGGTAGCCATAATTTGTTTTTGAAACAATTTCGGGATATAGCAATCCTATATAATCTTCAACTAAATCAAAACTCTCATTCAGATGAAGCTGGGTTTTAGAAAAACCTTCCAGGAACTGCGGATTTATCTCCTCCATTACCGGAATAATTTGATGCCTGATCTTGTTCCTGAGATATTTTGAAGATATGTTGCTGCTGTCTTCCCTCCATTTGATGCTATTCTGCAAGGCATAAGCCCCAATTTCTTTTCTTGAAAACTTTAATAGCGGCCGGATAATTTTATTGTTTTCAGGTTTTATCCCGGTTAAACCTTCCAGACCTGTGCCGCGGATCAAATTGATCAGGAAAGTTTCCAAATCGTCATTGGCATGATGTGCGGTCAAAATATAATCATAACTTAAAGCAGAACTCAAATCATCAAACCAATTGTATCGCAACTCCCTCGCGGCCATTTGAATGGAAATTCCGGCATCAGCCGCATAGGATTTGGTATCAAAACTTTCGGTAAAAACCTCCACGTCCAAAGCATCGGCCAGATCGACCACAAAATTTTCATCGGCATCGCTTTCGTCCCCGCGCAGATTAAAATTACAATGAGCCATGGAAAACTCCAATTTGGCCTTTTTGCAAAGATGTGCCAGCACAACGCTGTCTATTCCGCCACTTATGGCGAGCAACAATTTAGCGTTGCACAAATAAGGAAATTCTGATTTTATGAGGTTTTTAAAGGCTTTTTCCATATAATTCAAAGATACCAATTTCAAATTCCAAATTCCAAATTTCAAATTTCAGAATTTTGAATTTTGAATTAACGATTCAACGAATCCATCATTGCTTTGGCCTTGAGCAAACATTCCTCATATTCCAATTCGGGAATAGATTTGGATGTGATTGCCCCACCTACCGAAAAAGAAACATATTTATTTTTTGAACTATACAGGATGCTGCGGATCACCACATTGAAATCAAAATCGCCATCAGGAGTAAAATACCCAACTGCTCCGCTGTATAATCCGCGTTTTGTTTCTTCAAGTTCTTCAATGATCTTCATCGCTGATATTTTTGGTGCTCCGGTCATACTTCCCATTGGGAAAGTGGCCCGTAAAACCTCAACCGGTGAAATTTGGGGGTCAAGTTCTGCAGAAATGGTGGAAATCATCTGATGTACCTGTTTAAAGGAATATACCTTACAGAGTTCTTCTACTTTTACGCTTCCCCTCTTTGCTATCTTCGAAAGATCATTGCGCACAAGATCCACGATCATCACATTTTCCGATACTTCTTTTGAATCTTTTGACAATGCTTCCGCAATTTTAGCGTCCTCCACTTTATCAATTTCCCGCCTGGCCGTTCCTTTTATAGGTTGTGAAATTGTTTTTAATCCCTCTTTTTTCAAATAACGTTCCGGCGATGCCGAAAGCAGGTAATTATTCTCCAATTTCAAAAAAGCTGCAAAAGGAGAGGAAGAAATTTCATTCAATTTTTCAAAAACCCCTATAGGATCAATTTCCAGGTTTTCAGCATAAAACTCCTGACAAAAATTGGCTTCGTAAATATCCCCGCGATGAATATAACCCAGTAATTTATTTACTTTCTGAAGATAAGACTCCCGTGAAATCCGGGCATTGATCGCTCCTTCTTTTGGTCTCTTTTCTATTTTCTCTTCTCTATTATCTCTTTCCTCTTTCCTCTCTCCTCTTTCCTCTCTTCTCTCACAACTAACATCTCCAATCTCATATCTATGAATTTCCTCAAAATCATCATCCATTTCGTCATCCACCATTTTTAAATAGTGAAGCTCTAATTTGTCGCCCTTTATCAGGAATATTTTTGCTGGCTGAAAAAAATAAAGATCGGGAAACTGGAGTCCGTCAAAATTATTGGAAGTTAAATTTTCAATGTCATTTTTGAGATCATAGGAAAGATAACCAAAGATATAATCCCTGGTGGTTTCCTGATATTCCCGAAGTCGATCAAAAGCGCCGTGAGCATCGGTTTTTATTGCAGTAAAAGCCTGAACAGCCAAAATTTGATCAAAATTTGAAGTTTTTTGGGGATAATTATTGCTGTCCATCCAAACAACCTCATCAAATTGATCGCTCCAAAAAAGCAGTTTTTCTTTAAATTCTGTGGGATTACTTAAATGATATTCTTTTATAGTACGCACTTAACTTTCAATTTCGTGTGCAAAGGTAGTCAGGACATCTTCTATCCCCAAATCCAGGACCTCATTTAGCACTTTATCATCTTCAAAATTATCTTTAAACGAAGGGAAACTAAAACTTTCTATCACCTGACCTCCAAATCTCGGTAAGATTTCTTTGGTATAATCCAAAGCTGCAGCAGCACCCCGGGCACCATTTGAGGTACTAATGAGCAAAATTTTCTTACCGGCCAGAAAATTCCTGTCTATTCTCGAAAGCCAATCGATCAAATTCTTGAAAAATGCCGAAACATTACTATTGTGTTCATTTACAGAAATAATTAAAGCATCATGTTCAGCTATTAAATTTTTTATTACCTGCACATCTACCGGAAACCCTCTCTCCTTTTGGATATCTACGCTAAACATTGGAATTTCAAAATCGGTAAGACGGATGATCTTCATCTCATGACCCTGGATCCTGTTTGCAATGTGTGTTAAAAATTGATGGTTGATGGAAGTACTGCTGTTTGAACCGGCAAAAGCTAGAATTTTTTTCATATGTAGATCCTTATTGTTTTTCATTGGTCATATGTAATTCGCATATCTTCATCGGTGTTTGTATCGTGTTTCCGTTATGCTCATTTCATATAATTTATTTGAAAGTCGTCAAAATTACCTAAAATTTTATTAGAGTTGAAGGAACTATCTGTTGATTTAAGATTTTTTTATGCCGATATTTTAATCCTGAATTACAATTGATGAAAATTCAATTTTATCTGATTAAATCGTTTTTAAGGAGAACAGGAATTCCAAAGCCTTCTCATACAGGTCACTTCAAGTTTTGTTTTTTTACCGCAAAGAACGCCAAGCGAAAAAAACAATCAATGAAAATATAAATAGAAATTACAACCTGTGATAAAGCAGCATAAGATTGTTCGGCTTTGCGACCTTTGCGTAAATCTTTGCGGCCTTAGCGGTTAATAATTGGATTTTTGAATATTTTTATAAAACAGAACAATTGATTCCAACCAAAAAAAATTCGAAATTGTTGATTTTAAGACACTTTTAATTATTTCTGCCTTTATTTTGCTTCATTCTTTAAAATCAAGACTTATCTTTGCGGTTAATAAAAAATACAATTCCTTTGACTTTTCACGATTTAAATTTAAATACGCCCCTTTTAAACGCTTTAGAAGATCTGAAGTTTGACACGCCAACTCCCATTCAGGAACAGGCCTTTTCTTCTATAATGTCCGGGAAAGATGTTGTGGGGATCGCACAAACAGGTACAGGTAAAACTTTTGCCTATATGCTTCCTATTTTGCGGATGCTTAAATATTCAGAACAAAAAAATCCGCGTGTACTGGTTTTGGTGCCAACGCGGGAACTTGCGGTTCAGGTTGCCGAAGAAATTGGAAAGCTGACAGCTTATATGAATACGCGGGTTGCCGCGGTTTATGGAGGAACCAATATCAATACCCATCACCAGGATATGTTGCAGGGCCAGGATGTTGTGGTGGCCACTCCGGGCAGATTGTACGATCTTATTTTAAGACGGGCAATTCAGATGAAGTCCATTCAAAAATTGGTTATTGATGAAGTTGATGTAATGCTGGATTTGGGTTTCAGATTCCAGATTATCAATATTCTGGAGTTATTGCCCCTAAATCGGCAAAACATCATGTTTTCGGCGACTATGACAGAAGCTGTGGAGGAATTGATAGATGTGAACTTCAAAACTCCCGAGAAAATTTCAGTTGCCATCAGCGGAACTCCTTTGGAAAACATTGAACAACGGGGATTTAAGATCCCAAATTTCAACACTAAGGCAAACTTTTTGAAACACCTGCTTTCCGATAAGGAAACTTATACGAAAGTGCTTATTTTCGTTGCCTACAAACGCATGGCCGATCGTCTTTTTGAACTTTTAGCTGAAAATTTTCCCGAAGACTGTGCCGTAATCCATTCCAATAAAAGTCAGAATTACCGCTTGCGAAGCATTCGACAATTTGGTGATGGATTTAACCGTATTTTAGTAGCTACGGATGTTATGGCCCGCGGACTGGATATAGAAAATGTGTCGCACGTTATAAATTTTGACACCCCGGAATATCCCGAAAACTATATGCACCGTATCGGGAGAACCGGACGTGCCGAAAAACCGGGAATCTCAATTCTGTTGACCACCGAAAAAGAAACAGAAAACCTTGAGAAGATCGAGCATTTGATGGAGATGAGGGTTCCTCAATTTGAATTGCCGGAGGAAGTGGAAATTTCAACCGTATTAATTCCGGAAGAACAACCAAAGATCTTTGAAGGAAACAATCCGGGAAAAAAAGGTGATATGGATGCTCCGGGTCCTGCTTTTCACGAAAAATCAGAATTAAACCAAAAAGTTAACCTCGGCGGCTCTTACCGCAGGGAAATTGCAAAAAAATACAAGAAGCCTAAAACCAGGGGCGACAAAAATTACAACAAAAGGAATAAAAAATAAATAGGTTTTTTGATCTTAATATGGAGTTGGAAGTAAACAAATTGCTTGTATATAGGTTACAAAATGAGAAGTTAAGCATTGGCGTAAAATTGACAGGTGCCGAATTGTGCAGCATCAAAAAGATCAAAACCGGAACGGAATATATCTGGCAGGCAAATCCCGAAATATGGAGCAGCCACGCCCCTAACCTTTTCCCGATAATAGGAGCTTTGAAAAATGGAGAATTCTTATTTAATAACAAGGCCTACCAATTACCCAAACACGGCATTATCAGGAATAACAGCAATATTCAGCTAAAGGAACAAAATCCTGATTCCTTAATTTTCAACCTGAAATATTCTAAAGAAACTTTAAAAAGCTATCCTTTCAAATTCAATTTTGAAATTAAGTTTCAGCTAAAGGAGAAAACCCTGACTGTTTCCCATAAAATCACCAATTTAGATGAAAAATCAATGTATTTCTCTGTTGGTGGGCATCCGGCATTTAATGCTCCCTTATATGAAGGAGAAAGCTATGAAGATTATTATTTAGAATTTGACCGGAACCTGGATCTGAACACCTATTTGTTGAATGAGGAGGGATTGATCTCTTCGAAAACCAGGACGGTAATCCGGAATGACAATAAAATTGAGCTTCACAGGAATTTATTCGATACTGATGCTTTGATCTTTAAAAACATCGAATCTAAAAAAGTGGCTTTAAAGAGCAAGAAATCGGGAAGGGTTTTGACTGTGGAATATAGTGACTTTAAAGATTTAGGCATCTGGGCCAAACCGGCAGCGCCTTATGTTTGTATTGAGCCCTGGTTTGGATATGCAGATGTGGAGGGAACTACGCAGGATCTAAAAACAAAAGAAGGCATTATAGAATTAATGCCTTCTGAAACTTTTGATGCCTCTTACACTATTACAATAGCATAGTTTGAGTAAAAATATAGATTAATTTCTTGTCTTTTTCTTCGCGGCTTTTTGAGCGCGTTTCTCTTTTAAACTCAGCACAGCTTCTTTCTTAGCCGAATTTTTTGAAGGGGATTTTTCTTTTGCCATGATTTCTGTTTTGAAAATTTAATTTATTAAAAGTATGAAATCTTCTGATATCTCCACAGAAAAATTTTAATACTTCAGTAATAGACTACTCAAGCCTGGCGTAGTTTAAAAGAAAGGAAAGGCAAAAAGAACCTTAAATTTTAAATCAGATTATCAACAAAAAATCCCGGAAACAAGGTCTCTGGGATTTTTATAAATTATTAATTACTTCATTTAAGGGAGTTCCAAAAATTAAAAAAAACAATTTAAGAACAAGGAACACCTGTTTTGAACCTTGAACTTTGAATTTCAAACCTTGAATCTCCTAAACGTGCAATGCCCTGTCTCCAGTCGCGGCCAGGGCTGCTTCTTTTACAGCTTCGGCATACGTAGGGTGAGCGTGGCTCATTCTTGCAATATCCTCTGCAGAAGCTCTGAATTCCATAGCCGCAACTGCTTCGGCGATCAAATCGGCTACACGGGCACCTATCATGTGCACACCTAAAACCTCATCGGTATCGGCATTGGTCAGTATTTTTACAAATCCATCGGTATCGCCGCTGGCTCTTGAACGTCCTAAGGCGCGCATCGGGAATTTCCCTTCTTTGTAATTTACACCGGCTTCTTTTAATTCTTCTTCGGTTTTACCAACAGAAGCGACTTCCGGCCAGGTGTAAACAACTCCGGGAATTAAATTGTAATCTATATGTGGTTTTTGTCCTGCAATTACTTCAGCGACAAAAGTTCCTTCTTCTTCGGCTTTGTGGGCCAACATCGCGCCGCGCACCACATCGCCAATAGCATAAATATTTTTTACATTGGTCTGTAAATGTTCATTTACAGTGATCATTCCCCGTTTATCAATTTCCACCCCGGCTGCATCGGCGTTCAATCCATCAGTAAAAGGCCTTCTTCCTACCGATACCAAACAGAAATCACCCTTCCACTCTACCTCTTTTCCATTTTTATCGTCGGCCTTGACAATAACCTCATCACCGTTGCGCTCGACAGCCTTTACTTTATGGCTTACAAAAAATTTAACACCCTGCTTTTTGAGCACTTTGGTCAATTCCTTTGAAAGAGCTGAATCCATAGTTGGTATAATGCGGTCCAGGTATTCAACAACTGTTACCTCGGCTCCTAATCTTCTGTAAACCTGACCTAACTCAAGGCCAATTACACCACCTCCTATTACCACTAAATGCGTAGGGATCTCTTTAAGTTTCAATGCTTCAGTTGAAGTAATAACGCGTTCCTTATCAAGCTTGATGAACGGCAGATTTGAAGGTTTTGAGCCTGTGGCAATAATGACATTTTTTGCTTCAATGGTTTCATTTCCACCTTCAGTTTTATCAATATTAATATGAGTGGCATCTTTAAAAGATCCTATTCCGTTATAAACATCAACTTTATTTTTGTCCATTAAAAACTTCACTCCGCCGGAAGTTTGCGCTACTACATCAGATTTTCTTTTCATCATCTGCTCCAGGTCCACTTTTATTTCCCCGGGAATATCGATCCCGTGTTCTTTGAAGTGATTTATTGCATCGTCATAGTGATGTGAAGAATCCAATAAAGCTTTGCTAGGGATACAACCCACGTTTAAACAAGTTCCACCCAAAACCGAATACTTTTCGATGATTGCAGTTTTCATTCCCAATTGCGCGCAACGGATGGCAGCCACATATCCTCCGGGCCCGGATCCAATTATTACAACATCATATATGCTCATAAGTATGTTTTTTAATGTTTTATTTTCAAACAGAATACAAAATTACAATTATTCCCTACAACGACCAATCCGGGAGAATCGCGTTTTTATAAAATTTCAGGGATCACAATTCAATAGCCGTGGTACTTTTTACCGGACTTATTATGAAGGTACTTTGCGTACTTCCAATGTGTTCCAGGTTAGTGAGCTTTGTAAGCATAAATTCCCGGTAAGCTTCCATATCCTTCACCAGGATTTTTAAAATATAATCGTATTCCCCGCTTACGTGGTAACATTCAAGCACTTCTGAAAGTTTAATTACCTCCGCTTCAAATTTAATGATGTAATCCTTGGCGTGTTGGATCAGTTTTATTTGACAAAATACCATAAAGGATTTATCCACATTGTCAGGTTTTACAAGGGCTACATACCTGGAGATCACCTTATTCCTCTCCAGTCGTTTAATGCGCTCATAAATGGCTGTTACAGATAAATGCAATAAATTGGAGAGTTCCTTATTTGTTTTTTTGCTGTCCTGCTGAAGATTCTGAAGGATCTTTTTATCGATTTCGTCTAATTTCATCTGTTTATATTTTCGTTTTAGGGGACATATGTAACATCCATATAAACATTTCCCTGTGTGAGAAATTTTTTTCTTATGGATGTTTCATCTGTTTATGTTATTGTTTTAGCGGTCATCTGGAACATCCATATTATCATTTTCAAAACATCTTCTCATTTCTAAAAAGTCCCTTTTCCCCGCAGAGTTTCGCCAATTTTTTTATTTGTTACACCAAAAATCCTTAACTTAATTTAATAATTCTGCTGATTTTTGCACAGATTTTCGCTTATTTAAATCAATTTTTCAGCGCTGTTCTGCGGATTTTAAATCTGCGGAATTCTGCGGGGAATTTTATTATGGCATTTTGATCACTTTCATTTGATGAAAATTTTTCGGTGAAAGATTGCTTTACTCGATAAAATTAGATTAAATATCATCATAAAATAATTTTAATAGATTTATTTTCTGATAAATAACTTATCTATTGATATTCATTCTTTAATTATTTAAATTTGAATATCATCAAATAAAAATTTATTATGAAATGAGCATAACGGAAACAAGATGAAAACACCGTTCAAAATATGCGAATTACATAAGACCAATTAGAAACAGTAAATATATACTTATGAAATACAAACCGGCAAATGAGATCCAGGATCTACAATATTTCGGAGAATTTGGAGGTGTAAACCCTTCAATTTCCGATTCTTCAACCTACACTTTTCTTTCAGCAAAGACCATGTTCGACACCTTTGAAGGAAATGCAGATGGTTGCTATCTTTATTCCAGGCATTCCTCACCGTCAAACCTATACTTAGGCGAAGCGCTTGCAGCTATGGAAGGCACAGAAACCGCAAACGTTGCGGCCTCAGGGATGGGAGCTATTACCGGTGCCCTTTTGCAGCTTTGCAAAGCCGGAGATCATATTGTTTCCAGCAGAACCATTTATGGAGGAACTTATGCTTTTTTAAAGAATTTCGCTCCGAGGCTAAATATTGATACAGCATTTGTGGATATTACCCAACTGGATGTTGTGGAAGCGGCAATTACAAAAAACACCAAATTATTGTATTGTGAATCTGTGAGCAATCCATTACTTGAAGTTGCGGATATTGCCGGATTATCAAAAATCGCCAAAAAACACGGGCTTACCTTAATTGTAGATAATACGTTTTCTCCACTTGCGATCACTCCAACAAAACTTGGTGCAGATGTGGTGATCCACTCATTGACAAAATTTATTAATGGAAGCAGCGACACGGTTGGTGGAGTTACCTGTGGAACCCAGGATTTCATCAATTCGTTGCGAAGTGTAATTGATGGCGCCAATATGCTTTTAGGCCCAACAATGGATAGTTTACGGGCAGCTTCTGTTCTTAAAAATATGAGGACCCTGCATATCAGGATCCAACAGCACAGCAAAAATGCCATGTTTCTGGCCAAAAAATTTGAAGCTGATGGGTTTAGGACTGTTTACCCCGGACTTGCCTCCCACCCCAGCCACAAATTATATAAAAAGATGATGAACCCTGAATATGGATTTGGGGGAATGATGACAATTGATGTTGGTTCTTTAGACAAAGCAAATGAATTGATGGAATTGATGCAGAAAAGAAACTTGGGATATTTAGCGGTGAGTTTAGGCTTTTACAAAACCCTGTTCAGCTCTCCGGGAACCTCCACTTCTTCTGAAATTCCAGAGGAAGAACAAAAGGAAATGGGCCTTACAGATGGTTTGATCCGTTTTTCCATTGGTTTGGACAACGATATTGAACGCACTTATGAGATTATGAGAAAGTGTATGCAGGATGTGGGTTTGTTAAAATCTGAAATGGCTTAATTTCATCTCTAAATTGAATAGGAAATAAAAAAACATTTTTAAAAATCATATTGAAATGGAGGAATTTGTTTTACAGATTCCTCCATTTCATTTCATACAATTAGAAGGCTTTCAGGAAAATAAGACTAAATTCTACTAAAAATACAATTTTTCAATAAAAAAATGTTCTTCGGTATTTAAAAGAAAAACTATGTAAAAAATCATTTTAACCACTTGTTTACAAATGATTTAAAGCAACATAAATCAAGTTATTCCTGTCTCCAATAAACTTTATATATCCAGGATCCATTTAATGCCCGGGGAATAAAGGTTGCAGAATATGCCTTAAAATCGTAACATTACCTTGCAAAAAAAATGTACTGAATGGAAGGCCATACTAATAACCCTGAGAGTGACCCAATTATAGAAAACAAAGAATTAAATATTTGGGAAGCCCTTATTCCTGTATTTGCTTTAATTGCCATGCTGGCATTTAATGTGTATGTTTTTGGAGATGACGCATTGAGCGGTTCAAACCAGTTTATAATGTTATTGGGAGGTGCTGTTGCGGCAATTGTAGGATTCTTCAACAAAGTTGATTTTGACAAAATGATGGATGAAGTTGCCCGGAATATTCAAAGTACGGCGGGGGCAATTTTAATCCTATTAATGGTGGGGGCTTTGGCCGGGACCTGGCTTATAAGCGGTATTATTCCAACCATGATTTACTATGGGCTTCAAATTTTAAATCCGACTATATTTTTAGCAGCCACTGTTGTTATTTGTGCTGTAATTTCGGTAGCTACCGGAAGCAGCTGGACCACTTCGGCAACTGTCGGTATTGCTCTGATAGGAATTGCGGAAGCCCTGGGAATATCTGTTGGAATGACTGCAGGAGCCATCCTTTCAGGCGCTTATTTCGGCGACAAAATCTCCCCTTTAAGCGATACAACAAACCTGGCCGCTGCCATGGCCGGAACCGATCTCTTTACCCACATTCGGTATATGATGATAACTACCGTGCCTACCATTACTTTAACCCTGCTCATATTTGTGAT
>JAENXB010000379.1 GCA_016649785.1 Flavobacteriaceae bacterium | reverse complement strand
CAAGTATAAAGTGATACACTATTAAAAAATAAGTTATTTTATCAGCAAATGTTTAATTGAGGAGGGATTTTATGAAAAAATATGAATGTACTTTATGCGGATACATATACGACCCGGAATCAGGAGATCCTGATAGTGGCGTAGTACCCGGAACACCTTTTGAGTCGCTTTCTGATGATTGGGTTTGCCCTGTATGTTTTGCCAGCAAAGAAGATTTCAAGGTTTTAGATTAATATTAAAACAAAATAAAAGCAGGGTGCAGTTTTATTTAAACTATGCCTTGCTTTTTTAAATTCCAGTTCTGCAATTTATTTTTGAGATGGCTAAACTTGGAAATTAATATAGGTTATATAAAAGTTTCCGGTTCCCGGCGTTCAGCATAAAGTTCTTCAAGCTCATGTTGATGCTTTAGATAATTTTCATCATCAAAATACTTGGCCTCCACAGGGCAACCCTTAATACATGCGCAGCATTTAATACATATTCCTTTCATCGCTGTGGTGTCACTATACGAAATAGAACCTATGGGGCAAATTTCAGCGCAATGTTTACAGTCTATGCAATCATCATTGCTTGTTTGCGGAGTTATTACCCGGAAATCAAAAGAATTGCCATATCTGTCTTTAGGCTGGTAATAATTTCTATAAGGCTTTTGTCCGTTAACCAATAACTCAGTGAAATCGGTTTTCCTGTTTATTTTAGCATAAATTTCTTCAGCAAAATCCTCTACTTTTTTCATGTCGCTTTCATCAGGCCGTCCTTTTGCCAAAATTTCAGAAAAAGAATGCTCACCTATAAATGCCCCTGCAGCCACAACTCTAAATTCATTGTCAGAAAGAATATCCGTTAATTCAATCAAAGCATCATCAAAATTACGGTTGCCATATAAAACCACTGCAACCGCCTTCGCCCCATTTCCTTTAACAGAATTCAGGTATTTTAAAAGCACATTAGGCACTCTGCCAGCGTAGACAGGAATGCCTACAATTACCAAATCTTTTTCGGTGAAGCCTGGGGCTTGTTTTCTAGCCTCTGGCAGAGAAAAGTCGATATTGTTACATTCAATTGGTTCTTTGATCTTTGCGGTCAGGCTTTTCGCCAAGGATAGAACTACTTTCCTTGTAGTTCCTGTTCCACTAAAGTATAAAGTGTTAATTTCATTGAACATTTAATGACCTCCCTCCTTATCCACAATAAGCGATTGTAACTTTTAGAATTTTCTTGTTACTTCAGCACAAACCTTTACGATTTTTGGATCAATTTAAAAAAAGGTTGAAATTTCAACCTTTTTTAGTGGTGGTGCGCGCGGAGGGACTTGAACCCCCACGGTCGCCCGCTAGATCCTAAGTCTAGTGCGTCTGCCAATTCCGCCACGCGCGCACGTTTGGTGACTCCACCGGGAATTGAACCCGGGTTACTGCCGTGAAAGGGCGGTGT
>JAENXB010000013.1 GCA_016649785.1 Flavobacteriaceae bacterium | reverse complement strand
TGTTTTTGAGTTGCAATTCCACCAAAAATGAGTTTGTCCTCGCTTTGTTTTGTCCCGAGTTTATGATAAAACAGGCGGTGTTGATCTGTTTTTGCTGAAAGTTCACTTCCCTCAGGTTTTTCATAACTTGAATAGAAAAACCCTTCATCGGCTTTCCAAGAAACCCCGCTGAATTTTACATCAATTAAGGTGTCTTCAATAATTTCCTTGGTTTCGGCATCCAGAACAAGGATCTTTCTCCAATCGCTTCCTCCTTCAGAAATACTGTAAGCGGCTTTTTTGCCATCTTTTGAGAAATTTAGGCTGCTTAAGGAAGTGGTGCCATCTTCACTGAATTTATTCGGATCTAAAAAGATTTCTGCCTCATCATTTTCACTTTTTTTGCGGTAAACCACGTATTGGTTTTGCAACCCGTCATTTTTAAAGAAGTAGACGTAACCCCCTTCGGTGAAAGGAGCTCCTAATTTTTCATAATTCCATAATTGGGTCAATCGTTTATTTAATTTATCCCGGTAGGGAATTTGTTTTAGGTAGTCAAAAGTTACCTTGTTTTGGGTCTTTACCCAGTTTTCGGTCTCTTCGCTTCGGTCGTCTTCCAGCCAGCGATATGGATCCTGAACCTTTGTTCCAAAATAATCGGTAACGGAATCTGCTTTTTTGGTTTCAGGATATTTCAATTGAAGTGTTTCTTTTTCTGATTTTTTATCTGGTTGTTTTTCCTGAGCGTGAATCATAGTACTTGTAAGAAAAATAAATATTAGTAAAAATCGTGATCTATATTTCATAATTGGGCTTTTAAAAATTAAAGTTAACACAAAAATGCCTATAAGTGATGTTTCCTATAGGCATTTGGGGGTTTTAATTAAATAAAAACAGACTTATATCAATTTATTTTTCATTAAATATTCAGCGATCTGAACCGTATTGGTGGCTGCCCCTTTTCTAAGATTATCTGCAACTATCCACATATTTAAGGTTTTTGGCTGGGAGTAGTCCCGGCGAATTCTTCCAACAAATACATCATCCTTTCCTTCTGCATAAATAGGCATTGGATAAGTGTTCAATTCGGGATTGTCTTTCACGGTAACTCCTGGAAAATCGCTCAGGATTTTACGGACATCACCTTCCTCAAAATCATTTTCAAACTCAATATTTACAGATTCACTATGCCCGCCAACAACAGGAATCCTGATTGCGGTTGCGGAGACCTGAACCGTCTCATCACCGAGGATTTTTTTGGTTTCGTTGGTGAGTTTCATTTCCTCCTTGGTATAACCGTTTTCTGTAAAAACATCACATTGCGGGATCGCGTTTTTATGAATTGGGTAAGGATAGGCCATTTCACCTTTTTTACCGGCATATTCATTTTCGAGCTGCTGCACCGCTTTTACTCCGGTTCCGGTAATGGATTGATAGGTTGAAACCACAACCCGCCGGATCTTGTATTTATCATGTAAGGGCTTTAATGCCATAAGCAACTGAATTGTAGAACAGTTGGGATTTGCAATGATCTTATCTTCCGGAGTGAGTTCATCGGCATTTATCTCGGGAATTATCAATTTTTTGGTTTTATCCATTCGCCAGGCCGAGGAGTTATCTACAACGGTTGTTCCGTTTTCTGCAAATCTCGGAGCCCATTCAAGGGAAGTGTCACCGCCTGCTGAAAATAGAGCGAGATCGGGTTTTAAACTAACGGCTTCTTCCAAACCAATAACCTTATATGACTTGTTTTTAAAGGAAATTTCTGTTCCAATCGATTTTTCTGAAGCTACTGGATATAATTCGGTGATCGGAAAATTACGTTCTTCCAGAACTTTTAACATTATTCTGCCAACCATTCCTGTTGCGCCTACTACTGCTACTCTCATATTAATTACTTATTGAACCTCACAGGTTTTTAAAACCAGTGAGGTTTGTTTTTATTGATACAAATATATTATTCAAAATATAATTTGAAGCCCCTGACCGTATTATTTTAACCAGAATATTTCAGATTATACACAATTGTGATTTTAGTTAAAAAAGAACCCCGCAAATATTGCGGGGTTAAGGGTTAGAATATGTAAATGTAGCGGTGAGCGTAAAATTATTTGATTAGATATAATTCTTTAAAATATTTCGATCTTACTCCATAGGTACTTAATTTCCAAATCTCACTTTCCCCAATAATTTTTTTACTTACCAATCTAAGGCCGTCAATATAGGTGCGGTAGAGGAAAATATAGATCAACAAAAGGAAAATAGAAATACTTAATGGCAAAGAATTTGACTGGATCAGTCCTACTAAAACTAATAGTGGTGCAAAAATAGCAATATAATAAAGGTAAATATTTTTCATTTTAAATTTTATTCGGATTGTTTTGTCGTTTTAATTCATCCCTTATTTCAATAAGCAACTCCTCTTGAGTTGGTCCCTTTGGTGCAGCCGGTGCTTCTTCTTTCTTCTTTTTGCTTCTTTCATAAGTCCTGAGAACCAAAAATATGAAAAAACCTACTATAATAAAATAGATAATAGCCTGAATTACATTTCCATAGGTGATAATTGCGGCCTCAGCTATTTGAGCGGCTTCCAGGGTTTCATAGTGTTTCCCGTCCAGAGAAATAAATTTTTGGGTAAAATCAATGCCACTGGTTAATACACCTATAATCGGCATGATTATATCGGCCACAACCGAGGATATTATTTTATTAAAAGCGGCTCCAATAATCACTGCAGTAGCCAGGGCAATGATATCGCCTTTCATTAAAAAGGCTTTAAAATCTGAAAAAAATCCCATTTTATTATGTTTAATTGGGTAGTTGATACTAATTTACATAATAAAGTTGATTTTAAACAGATTAATATTATTCCAGAATTATCCTTCGTTTTACCCTTTGTGAGATACCGGTAATAAGTTCATAAGAAATGGTTTTTCCTTTTTCAGCAAATTCGGGTGCAGGTTGCGGTCCTCCAAAAAGAATTACTTCATCACCTTCTTTACAATCAATCCCCGTTATATCGATCATCAACATATCCATACATACATTTCCGATTATTGGGGCGTAATTTCCATTTATGAAGACGCCAGCCTTTTCATTTCCATATTGCCGGTTAATCCCATCGGCATGCCCAATGGGCAACGTGGCGGTTTTCATTTTCCCTGAAGCTTTAAATGCCCGGTTATAACCTATGGATTCTCCTTTTTCCACTTCATGGATTTGTGAAATGATGGTTTTTAAGGTTCCAATGGGCTTCAGGTCTTTATCAATTTCAGGATCGTTCCCAAAACCGTAAAGTCCAATTCCACTGCGTACCATATCAAAGCTTGCTTCCGGATAATTGAAAATTCCTGAAGTATTGCAGAGGTGCAAAAGTGGGCGGGAAGGGAGGAATTCAATAATTTTAAATGCCATTTTCCTGAACTTGTTGATTTGTTGCAGGGTAAATTCGCGCTCTTTCCAATCTTCACTGGCTGCAAGATGGGAAAACACAGCTTTGACCTTTACGGCATTGGTTTTTGACAGGTAATCAAATACCAAATCCAATTCATTTTCATCAAAACCAAGCCGGTGAAGGCCGGTATTGAGTTTAAGATGAATAGGATATTCTTTTTGACCCAGTTTTTCGGCAGTTTTTATAAATTCCCTTAATACAAATTCGCTATAAACGCTCGGTTCCAAACAATTTTCGATAATGCTTTCGAAATTTACGGACTGCGGATGCAACACCAAAATTGGTTTTTCTATTCCCGCTTCCCTTAGTGCAATTCCTTCAGATGTATAAGCAACGGCAAAATAATCTACTCCCAGCTCACTTAATTTTTTGGCAATTTCATTAGCATCACTGCCATAACCAAAGGCTTTTACCACGGCCATCATTTTTACATCCTTGCCAATTTTGGATCGCAGGATGCGGTAATTATGTGCCAGGGCACCTAAATCTATTTCCAGAACAGTTTCCCGTGTTTTTTGAATCATTGGGTTTTTTTGTTGGGTATTATGGTTTCTGCGTCTTTAACAGGATAGTTTTTTACGCGTTCCCTAAGCATTGCCTTGTAGTAAGCACCACGGCTAAGTGGTTCATATTCTTCATTTTCTCCCAGGAACACCAGGTCGTTATTGCCGGATTTTCTATAACTGTATTGTGCCAGGTTGCCTGTGCGGGTACAAACAGCGTGTACCTTGGTGACATATTCTGCAGTAGCCATTAAATTTGGCATCGGGCCAAAGGGATTTCCCTTAAAATCCATATCCAGGCCGGCAACTATCACCCGGATCCCACTATTTGCCAGATCGTTACAAACCGTTACTATTTCATCATCAAAAAATTGAGCCTCATCAATACCAACAACGTCGCAACCGTCTGCCAATAAACGGATGGTCGCCGCAGATGGAACCGGGGTAGAGCGAATTTGATTGGCGTCATGAGATACTACCATTTCATCATGGTAACGCTTATCTATTGCAGGTTTAAAGATTTCAACCTTTTGTTTGGCAAATTGGGCCCTTTTTAATCTGCGGATGAGTTCTTCGGTTTTTCCGGAAAACATGGATCCGCAGATTACTTCAATCCAGCCAAATTGCTCTTTGTGATTTACTGTATTTTCGAGAAACATTTTGTAATTTTCAATGCTGAATAGGAAAAGCACCTATTTCGCATAAAGTTGGAACAAATTTATTAAAAATACAACCCCCCAAACGGGTAGGTTCTTTAAATTTGTGAAAATTTGCAGAAAAGATCAAAGTGACGACCAATTAAAACTGGTAAAATTTTTGCAGTTAAAGCTGCATTGAATCTTCTTAACTTAAATAAATTCGAGATGAAAAATAAATTGCTTGCCGAATTAAAAGAACTGGCAACTAAAATACTTCAAATTACTGATCAAAATTCGGTTTCAACGTTGAAGCAGCAAGCCAAAGATCTTTATGAAAAACTGACCATTTTGGCTTTTACCGAAGAAAATCTTGCTTCTTTCTCTGTTCAAACTTCTTCAAAAATGGAATTCAAGTATGAAGAAACTAAAACTGAAACAATAAACCTGAAAGAATCTTATGCTCCCGAAAAACAAGAAATTGTAAAACTGGTTGAGGAAAAGGATGAGTATTTACCGGATGGCACCGAGTATAACGATACAGAATCCATAATAGAACAAAACACCGAAAAAATAAAAGATATAGTGGCAGAAATGCCGCCCGAAACTCATGCGGTAGATTATATGGTCAACAAGATAATCTCTGCAAACGGAACGGTTAAAAAAACCGGAAACACTTCAGAAAACAATAAAAAGGACTTTAGGGACATAGGTGTGGATTACGATAATTTACCCAATTTTCAACCTGTAAAACAACAGGACAAGGAACGGCCACGATCTATAAACGACCGTTTGAAGAAGGGGATCAACATTGGGTTAAACGAACGTTTGGCATTTATACGTCACCTGTTTGACGGGAAAGCTGCAGATTATAACCGTGTAATTTCCCAATTGAACACCTTTAGCTCCGTAGAAGAATCAAGAAAATTTATCCGTTTGGTTGTAAAACCCGATTATAAAAACTGGGTTGGAAAAGAAGAATTCGAAAAAAAGTTTATGGAATTGGTTGAAAACAAATTTGACAAATAGATCCTTTCCAAAAAAATTAAACTCCCTATGGCTAAATTGTATTTGGTGCCCACACCTATTGGCAATCTTGAAGACATGACCTTTAGGGCCATCAGGGTGTTAAAAGAGGTTGATCTTATCCTGGCTGAAGATACCCGCAACAGCGGAAAATTACTCAAATATTTTGAAATTAATACCCCCATGCGCAGCCATCATATGCACAATGAGCATAGATCTGTGGAAGGGATCGTACGGCGAATTCAAAATGGCGAAACCATCGCGCTTATCAGCGATGCAGGCACTCCGGCAATTAGTGATCCCGGATTTTTGCTCACCCGCGCCTGTGTGGAAGCCGGAATTGAGGTGGATTGCCTTCCCGGTGCCACGGCCTTTGTTCCCGCACTGGTGAATAGTGGATTTCCGAACGATAAGTTTGTATTTGAAGGTTTTCTTCCGGTTAAAAAAGGGCGGCAAACCAGGCTAAAACTCCTTGCAGAAGAACAGCGGACCATTATTTTTTATGAATCCCCGCATAAACTGCTAAAAACCCTGGCTCAATTTGTTGAATATTTTGGAGCTGAACGACCGGTTTCCGTTTCCAGGGAAATCACAAAACTACACGAGGAAACCATCCGCGGAACTGTAACCGAAGTATTAAATTACTACACTGAAAATCCGCCAAAGGGAGAAATAGTTCTTGTTGTGAGCGGAAAAAAATAAATTCTTAAGGTTCTCGATTAGCTTGCTTTTATTTTACTTCAATTGAAACCCTGGTAATAGTTTTAGTAAAAATCTCGGAACCATCAAAATCACTTCTGGTGATTTCTACAAAATCCATCCCTGTAAATCCTTCTTCCGGAGTGTAAACGTATATAAGGCCGGAGTCATTACGGTCAATTTTGCTTACTTTATAAAAGTTCGCCTGTTGATAAATAGTTACACTCCCCTCTACAGGAGAATTCCCCAATTCAATCAGGATGCTCTCCGAATTTTCTATAGTATAAGATTCTTCAAGTATCGTGTCTTCTGAATCGGCAAGATCTGCACTACAGGAAATAAGGAATAGGCCGATAAAGAGAAAAAGGAATTTTTGCATAAGTGGGATTCTAAAGGTTCATTAGCCAATAAATTATGAATTAGTTAATTTCTTGGTCAAATATAGGTTTTTTTGCCGTTCTCTTTTATTTGGATTAGAAAGAAAAATATAATTCTTCCTGGAAGAAAGCAGTCAAAATATGTACAGGCAATCAAGTCAAAACTGTCCTTTGAAATTATGAGTCCATTTGCTTCCAATCCATGACTGGAAAAAAAATAACCTTCGCAACTCCCTGGAAGCCTCGTAAATCTAAAATTGTTCCTGTATAGAACAATTTATACATATAATTGTTCTTTAAAAAAACAAAATTTATTATATTTGTTCAAATACAGAACAAAATGGAAGAGCTAATTTTTTTTCAACAGGAATTATTGAGCCAATTATCTGATAAGAAAAGATATTTGCTTCAAAAAATCAACTGGTCAAACCGGCTTATTGGGATAAAAGGAGCCCGGGGCACCGGAAAAACCATCTTGCTCTTACAAAGAATAAAATTCCACCTTTTAAAAGAAGAAAAATCCGAAGCGCTGTATGTCACCCTGGATGATCTTTATTTCCTGGAAAACACCGTGGTTGATCTTGCCCGTGAATTTACGCTGAAAGGAGGAACGCATCTTTTTTTGGATGAAGTGCATAAATACCCGCGCTGGTCCCGGGAATTAAAATTGATTTACGACAAACATCCCAAGCTGAATATCATATTCACTTCTTCGTCCATGCTGGAAATTTACAAGGGAGAATCAGATTTGAGTCGGCGGGCGGTGACTTACCATTTAAACGAGTTGTCATTTCGTGAATTCATACATTTTGAACAAAACAAGGAGCTTCCAGTATTTACACTGGAAGAGATCATTGGCAATCATACCGAAATTGCTCAGGAAATAAGAAAGGTACTTCCCGTTCCGGTCAAGCACTTTCAAAATTACCTTCAGTACGGTGCATATCCATATTACAATGAAGGAGTGGATGTATATTTAGATAAATTATTGCAAACCTTAAATCTTATAGTTGAAACAGATATGAACGTAGTGGAGAATATCCCCTACGAAGAAAGCAGAAAAATCAAAAAGTTGCTTGTTGCAATTTCCCAGAGCGCCCCTTTTACGCCAAATATCTCAAAACTGAGTGAAAGGCTAGGGATGAACCGGAAATTCCTGATTCGTGCCATTAAATTATTGGACAGGGCAGATTTGGTGATGGAATTTTATAAACCCGCAAAAGGAATAGGCGCATTTACAAAACCCGAAAAATTGTATTTGCACAATACAAATCTTATTTATGCCTTGGGGAAAAACAATGCCGAAAAAGGTGCTCTTCGGGAGACTTTTTTCGCGAATCAGGTCAGGAATGTTCACAAAATATATTTAGCTGAAAAAGGGGGTTTTTTAATTGATGGCAAATATACTTTTGAAGTGGGCGGAAAAGGAAAGGACAGCAAACAAATTCAGGGAGTTCAAAATTCTTTTATAGTTCGGGACGATATGGAAGTGGGAGCCATGAATATTATTCCGCTTTGGTTGTTCGGGTTTTTATATTAACCGGAAACAATCCGTATTTTTGAAAAAACATTAAAATTATGCGCTGGACCCTTAAACCAAAACCAAATCGCGAGACCTTGAGCAAACTCGCCTCCGATCTTGGCGTGGAAATCCCGATTGCTGCGATGTTGGTGCAACGCGGGATTGAAAATTTTGAGGATGCAAAAAAATTCTTCCGCCCTTCTTTGGACGATTTGCACGATCCTTATTTGATGAAAGATATGGACCTGGCAATTGACAGGATTGAAAAAGCGATCGCTTCCGAAGAAAATATCATGGTTTACGGGGATTATGATGTAGATGGCACTACCAGCGTGGCGTTGCTTTCATCCTATCTCAAAAGTTTTTATCCGAATGTCGTCTCCTACATCCCGGACAGATATGAGGAAGGTTACGGAGTTTCATATAAAGGAATCGATTTTGCTGCCGATAATGACATCAGCCTGATCATTGCATTAGACTGTGGAATTAAAGCGATTGACAAGGTGGCCTACGCTTCAGAAAAAAACATCGATTTTATTATTTGCGACCACCACCGTCCTGGAGCTGAAATTCCAAAAGCCGTGGCAGTTTTGGACCCTAAAAGAGAAGATTGTGAATATCCATATAAAGAACTTTGTGGCTGTGGCATCGGTTTTAAGCTGATACAGGCCTGGGCTTTACATAAGGGAGATCCTTTTGAAACTTTATTGCCGTACCTGGATTTGGTGGCTACCGCCATAGGTGCCGATATTGTCCCAATTACCGGCGAAAACCGGATTTTGGCCTATCACGGCTTGCACGTTATAAATACCGCGCCAAGAGTTGGTTTCCAGGCGATCTTGCAACAGGTGAAAAAGGAAACCCTTAGCATCACCGATGTGGTTTTTATTATAGCACCCCGCATAAACGCTGCCGGAAGAATGAAACACGGCTTGTATGCAGTGAATTTACTGGTGGAAGAAGACGAAGAAGCCGCCAAAATATTCGCTGCCGAAATTGAAGCTTTTAATGCCGAAAGAAGAGAAACCGATAAAAGCATTACCGTTGAAGCCCTGGCTCAAATTATAGATTTAAAGGAACAAGACCGGTTCACCACTGTTGTTTATCAGGAAGACTGGCATAAAGGCGTTATTGGGATCGTCGCTTCCAGATTGATCGAAACTTATTACCGACCAACCCTGGTTTTTACCAAAAGCGGGGAGAAATTGGCGGCTTCGGCCCGGTCTGTAAAGGATTTTGATGTGTATGATGCATTGGAAGCCTGTAAAGAGCATATTGAGCAATTTGGCGGACATAAATATGCGGCGGGACTCACACTTTTGGAATCCCAATATGAAGGTTTTAAACAAAAGTTTGAAGAAGTAGTTTCCGGAAGTATCGATAAACGACTTCTCACCCCCGAAATTTCCATAGATGCTGAAATTAACCTGGAAGACATTACCCCAAGATTCCATAGGATCCTAAAGCAATTCGCTCCTTTTGGGCCCGGGAATATGTCGCCTGTTTTTCTCACCCAAAACCTAAATGATACCGGATACGGGAAATGTGTAGGCGGAGAGGATCTGCACCTAAAATGCAGGGTGAAAAATGGAAGTAAAAGAATGGAAATTAATGCCATTGGATTTAATTTGGGAGATAAATGTGAATTGATCACGGATGCAAAAAAATTTAAAGCGGTTTATTCCATAGATGAAAATGAATGGAACGGGAATATTTCCCTTCAGTTGAAATTAAAAGATATCAGCTCGTAAAATGGTGAATTCCAATTTTAGGTTTTACTGGAAGAATTAAAGAGGACTTTCCCAAAGTTTAAAACTTTGGGAAAGTTAAACAAAGGTATCATTTACTTCCTTTTCGGTCCCATTGATTTTCGGGAATGGGACTTATGCCTTGCAAATCACCCGACAAATGAAGTTTCTGTTTCCTGTAAATTTTAAAGAATTTTAAACCTGGAATTTTTTCAGCTTTAATTCATTTCCATCAAATTCCCCATAGGTATAATGACTGATCCAGTCGCCTAAATTCAAGTAGGTAGATTTTCCGTTGAGGTCTATTTCCAATGGTAAATGTCGGTGGCCAAACACAAAATAATCATAGTGTTCGGTCTTAAGTTTTTGTTTGCAGTATTGAATGAGCCATTCGTTTTCTTCGCCCAGGAATTTTTGATCTTCTACTCCCGAGATCATTTTGTTTTTAACCGATAAATGCTGTGCCAGGGGAATGCCCAGATCTGGATGTAACCAACGATATAACCATTTTGAAAAAGGATTTGTGAACACTTTTTTCATGTGTTTGTACCCAATATCTCCCGGTCCCAGACCATCTCCATGACCTATCAGGAATTTTTTGTCATTGAAAACAAATTCTTTTGGGTTTCTAAAAACCGGGATATTCAGTTCTTTTTCAAAATAATCCCGCATCCAAAGATCGTGGTTACCCACAAAAAAGTAGATCGGGATGCCGCTGTCGCGTATTTCGGCCAGTTTTCCAAGCGTGCGGACAAAGCCTTTTGGCACCACGTGTTTATATTCAAACCAGAAATCGAATAGGTCCCCCAATAAAAATATGGCTGCCGCATCTCCCTTGATCTCATCAAGCCACTTTACAAAACGGAGTTCGCGGGGTTTGCTCTCTTCAGCAGTGGACACTCCCAAATGATTGTCGCTTGAAAAATATATTTTTTTTCCTTGAGGAATGTTCATAAATCGAATTCAGAAATGTAAATATAAATAAATTTAAGGCCTCACAGGTCTTTGAGACCTGTGAGGCCTTAGTTATCACTCGCATACCACTCGGCAAACGAAGATTCGGTTTCCTGTAATTTCAGGGAGTGAAGTTTTATATGTCCCGGCAACCGGCTTTTTATTTTTTCAGAAAAATCCACCACCATATTTTCACTGGTAGGTTGATAATCCACCAAAATCACGTTATGGCCCCGATTTTCTAATTCCTTTGCCAGTTCAACGTGAGGAGTGTTTTTATTGAAAACCGTGGCGTGATCAAATTTATCGACAATTTCTGATTTTACAATGCGTTTTAAATCACCAAAATCGATCACCATTCCGTATTTTGTATCCGAAGGATCAGAAATAGGCGTTCCTATTACCGTAACGGCGAGTTTATAACTATGTCCGTGCAGGTTTTTACACTTTCCATCGTAACCATATAGAGCGTGGCCGGTTTCAAAAGAAAATCGCTTGGTAATCCTAATTTTAGACATCGCATTTATTTATGCTGCAAAGGTATTAAATAAGCGGGCAAAAAAAAATTCTGTTATTTTTGTTTTTATTTCAAAAAATTTCCTTTAAATTTGAAAGGTAAACTTTAGGGGTGCTGGTTTTTACAAACCGGCTGAGATAAGACCCGTTGAACCTGATCTGGTTAATACCAGCGAAGGGAAAAGTGTTTCTACATATTTAATCAATATTCCCTTGTGAGGAGTTTTGGTTTGTATTTACTTTTTCTTTAGGGAATTCCCCTGTTGTTTACAGCTATTAAATATCGAAATGATGATAACTGTAAACGTAAACAACACCGCCCATACTTTTAATTCACATTCCAGCCTGCAGGATCTGTTGACACAGCTCAATATTTCCCAAAATGGGATTGCTGTAGCCGTAAACAATCAAATTATATCTAAAACAGATTGGTGTCAGCATCAACTTGCCGAAGGCGAAAATTTGCTCATTATCAAAGCAACACAGGGAGGATAGTTTAAAAACTTCTGCGGAAGGAAACTTTTGCTGAATAAAATTATAAATCACTAAACTAAAGTAAGTATGAAAAAGGAACAGACTTCAAATGAGCAAATCATCAGTCGCACACCTTTTCCCAACTCAGAAAAAATCTATGTGAGCGGAAGGATCCACCCGAAAATCAAAGTCCCAATGCGCAGGATAAACCTTAGCGACACAACCGATAATTTCAATGGAAAAGTGGAAAAAAACGAACCCATCCTGGTGTACGATACCAGCGGAGCCTATACCGATCCAGCTGTAGATATTGACGTTAAAAAAGGCCTGGAACCTATTCGTGAAAACTGGATTATGAGCCGTAATGATGTGGAACAGCTGGAAGGGCTTTCTTCGGCTTACGGAAGGGAAAGGGAAAGCAATCCCAAACTGGACGAACTGCGTTTTAAAAGAAACCGAAAACCTCTAAAAGCACTGCCCGGTAAGAATGTTACCCAAATGCATTATGCCCGACAAGGAATTATCACGCCCGAGATGGAATATATTGCCATCAGGGAGAACCAAAAGCTGGATGAGATCAATAAAATTGCGGCACAGCATCCGGGCAACAGTTACGGGGCGAGTATCCCAAAAGTCATTACACCGGAATTTGTAAGGGACGAGGTGGCCCGCGGAAGAGCTATTATTCCTTCCAATATCAACCATCCCGAGAATGAACCTATGATCATTGGCCGTAATTTCCTTGTAAAGATCAATGCCAATATTGGAAATTCCGCCGTTTCATCTTCTATTGAGGAAGAAGTGGAAAAGGCCGTGTGGGCCTGCCGCTGGGGAGCCGATACTATTATGGACCTTTCCACCGGGAAAAACATTCACGAAACCCGCGAATGGATCCTTAGAAACTCCCCGGCACCTATTGGGACTGTGCCTATTTATCAGGCTTTGGAAAAAGTAAACGGCAAAGCTGAAAATCTTACCTGGGAAATCTTTAGGGATACGTTGATCGAGCAGGCCGAGCAGGGGGTGGATTATTTCACCATTCATGCCGGGGTGCGCTTGCGGTACGTGCCGCATACTGCCAAACGCCTTACCGGAATTGTTTCCCGGGGTGGTTCCATTATGGCGAAATGGTGCCTGGCACATCATAAAGAAAGCTTTTTGTATACGAATTTTGAAGAGATTTGTGAGATTATGAAGGCTTATGATGTTTCATTTTCGCTGGGAGATGGCTTGCGCCCCGGAAGTATTGCCGATGCTAACGACTACGCACAATTTGCCGAACTGGAAACACTGGGGGAACTCACCAAAATAGCGTGGAAGCACGATGTACAATGTATCATTGAAGGTCCCGGCCATATTCCAATGCATATGATCAAGGAGAATATGGACAAACAACTGGAAATATGCGGCGAAGCCCCTTTTTATACGCTGGGGCCATTAACTACCGATATTGCTCCCGGTTACGATCATATCACCAGCGGTATTGGTGCGGCCATGATAGGTTGGTTTGGTTGTGCGATGTTGTGCTACGTGACGCCAAAGGAACATTTGGGATTGCCCAATCGTGATGATGTAAAAGAAGGGGTGATTACCTATAAAATCGCTGCCCACGCTGCCGATTTGGCCAAAGGACACCCTGGTGCGCAACACCGGGACAATGCGATGAGCAAAGCCCGCTTCGAGTTCCGTTGGGAAGATCAATTCAACCTGGCGCTGGACCCCGATACTGCAAGGTCTTACCACGATGAAACTTTACCTTCTGAAAATGCCAAAGTAGCCCATTTCTGTTCTATGTGCGGCCCGAATTTCTGCTCGATGAAAATCACGCAGGACGTTCGTAATTACGCACAGGAGCACGGGCTGGATACCGAGGAAGCCATTGAAGAGGGAATGAATAAAAAATCGGAAGAATTTAAAGATAAAGGAAGCGAAGTTTATCTGTAACATCCAATAATGCTCATTCTTATTACTTCCGAACAAAGCAATAGTACAGAAATAGAGCAGCTCATTCATTTTTTCGAAAATGGGTTGCAACTTTTGCATGTGCGTAAATCCGGAATAAAGGAGGAGGAGATGAAGGCCTGGTTGTCACAATTTGAAGTAGAACACCTCCATAAAATGATACTCCATCAACATCATCATTTAGCTGAAATTTTTTTTCTGAAGGGCATTCATCTAAAGGAAAGTTTTCGCAGAAGTCTGAAAAATTTAGCTGAATATGTAAAACAGTTCCGCGAAAAAGGATGTACAGTAAGTACTTCTTTTCACGATCCTGAAGAAGTGGCTAAAGAAACTTCTTTGTTTGATTATGTGTTTTTGAGTCCCGTGTTTTCTTCCATTTCCAAAATCGATTATAAAGGCAGGATTTTTAATGTGGAAGCATTGCCGCAAAAAATAGTTGCTTTAGGCGGCATTGAGACAGCAAATATCCCAAGGGCGAAAGAATTGGGATTTGCCGGAGTAGCAGCACTGGGAGCAGTTTGGCTGGCAGAAAATAAACAGCAGGCTTTTGCTGAACTCTCTAATAAATATCAATATGTGTACACCTGAAAGACCATTTGTATTGAGCATAGCTGGGATGGATCCCTCGGCCGGCGCAGGTTTACTTGCCGATGTAAAGACGTTTGAGGCTTTAAATTGCTACGGCCTCGCAGTTAACACGGCAAATACAGTGCAAAATGATGAAATTTTTAAATCCTGTCAATGGCTGCCAGAAGCTTTGATTTTTCAGCAACTGGAAATTCTGCTGAATAGATTCCAGATTGAGGTGGTGAAGATTGGCATTATAGAGGATCTTTTGATTTTGAACAAAGTGATCGATGAATTGCTGATAAGAAATAAAAATATCAGGATCATTTGGGATCCTGTTCTGAAATCCAGCAGTGGATATGCGCTTCAGGACCCTCAGGAATTGCAGGAGCACCTGGATGAGGTCTTGGAAAAAGTATTCCTGGTCACCCCGAATTTTCAGGAGATAACAATGTTTTACCGGGAGTTTAGCCTGGAAGAAAAAATTGATGGAATAAGGGTGAAAACCAATTTGTACCTGAAAGGCGGCCACCGAACCGAAGCACCGGGACTGGACGAATTGTTTACTACAAGCGGTGATTATTTTTCCCTGGAACCCGGCAGAAAAGATTGCACCGAAAAGCACGGCAGCGGATGCATATTATCCTCGGCACTTGCAGCACATTTGGCATTGGATTATTCGCTTCGGGAAGCTGCCCAAAAAGCTAAATTTTATACGGAAGGCATATTGGCATCAAACACAACTTTACTTGGATACCACCACCTATGATCTCAAACCTACATTATATATCGCAGGGAAATACTCCGCAGGAACATTTGGAAAACATTTGCAGGATGTGCCCGGCCGGGGCCAACTGGATACAGCTGCGGCTCAAAAATGAGTCTTTTGGCACTGTGCTGAAAACCGCAAAAACAGCAAAGGAAATTTGCGATAGTTTTCAGGTAAAACTTATTATTAACGACTTTCCCGAAGTGGTAAAGCAAGTGGATGCCTGTGGTGTGCATTTGGGAAAAGAAGATAGCTGCCCCCTGGAAGCGAGGAAGATCCTGGGAGCAAATAAGATCATAGGCGGGACGGCAAACACGCTGGAAGATTGCCGGGTTTTGCTCCAAAAGCAGGTGGATTATATTGGGCTGGGGCCGTTTCGGTTTACCACCACCAAGAAGAATTTGAGTCCGGTATTGGGAGTGGAAGGCTATCGGGAGCTTTTGGGGCATTTGTTGCAAAGTGGCAGTACTGTTCCCGTGATCGCAATTGGCGGGATAATACCAGCTGATATCCCGGCGCTGGCGCAATGTGGGGTGCACGGGGTGGCAATTTCCGGTTGGCTCACTTCCCACAGGCAACCTGAAAAAATGTTTCAGGAGATCTTTAATCAATTTTCAGAAAAACAATTATGAACAAGACAGATCAATTAGTAATAGCAGGAAAAACGTTTTCCTCCCGGTTGTTTACGGGAACAGGAAAATTCAGCTCTTCAGAAATAATGCTTCAGGCAATACTTGCTTCAGAAAGTGAACTGGTTACCGTTGCTTTAAAACGTGTAGAGCCGGGAAATGACGAGGATGAAATGCTTTCAAAATTACATCATCCGCATATCAGTTTATTGCCTAACACTTCCGGAGTGCGTGACGCCAAGGAAGCCGTGTTTGCTGCCCAAATGGCCAGGGAGACGTTGGGTACAAACTGGGTAAAAGTAGAGATACATCCCGATCCTAAATATTTACTGCCCGATCCTGTGGAGACGTTGAAAGCCTGTGAGGAGCTGGTAAAACTGGGGTTTGTGGTAATGCCTTACATTCACGCAGACCCGGTATTGTGCAAGCGACTGGAAGAGGTGGGGGCGCAGTGTGTAATGCCGTTAGGCGCGCCTATAGGAAGTAGCAAAGGACTTAAAACCCTGGATTTTTTGGAGATTATCATTGAGCAAAGCAACGTGCCGGTAATTATTGATGCAGGAATTGGAAGTCCTTCGCACGCTGCGCAGGCTATGGAAATGGGAGCTGATGCTGTGCTGGTAAATACGGCTATTGCGGTTTCCCCAAATCCTGTAGAAATAGCCATAGCCTTTAAAATGATGGTGGAAGCTGGAAGAATGGCTTTTAACGCACAACTTGCCCCCAAAAAACAACAAGCTGAAGCCAGCAGCCCCCTAACCCAATTTTTATATGACTAGTTTCAAGCATACTTTAGGGAACTATTCCTGGGAGGAGGTTTTACAAAGCATTTTTTCAAAGACCGAAGCCGATGTACGGCTTGCTTTGGATAAAAGGAAGCGTAGCCTGGAAGATTTCAAAGCCCTTATCTCTCCTGCCGCCCGGCCTTTCCTGGAAGAAATGGCGCAGCAGAGCCGGGCCATCACCAAAAAGCGCTTTGGAAATACGATGCAAATGTACGCACCGCTTTATTTGAGCAATGAGTGCCAGAACATTTGCACCTATTGCGGGTTTAGTATGACCAATAAAATTCCGCGTAAAACTTTGACCGATGAGGAAATAGTAAGGGAAGCCGAATTTTTAAAAGCAAAGGGATATGACCATATTTTACTTGTTACAGGAGAGGCAAACAGAACGGTGGGCGTAGATTATATGTGCAATGCAGTGCAGCTTTTAAGGAAGTATTTTTCCAATATTTCTATTGAGATCCAGCCGCTGGACCAGGATGAGTATGAGAAACTGATTGAAAAAGGGCTTTATGCGACATTGGTATATCAGGAAACTTATCACCGGGAAACCTACAAGATCCATCATCCAAAAGGGAATAAATCAAATTTCGATTACCGCCTGGAAACTGCCGATAGATTAGGAAGGGCGGGAATCCATAAAATTGGAATAGGCGCATTGTTCGGACTGGAAGATTGGCGGGCCGATAGCTTTTTTACCGCATTGCACCTTAAGTATTTACAAAAGACGTACTGGAAAACCAAATATTCCATTTCTTTTCCCCGGCTACGACCCTTTAGCGGCGGACTCGAACCCAAAGTTGAGATGACCGATCCTGATTTGCTGCAGGTGATCTGTGCGTACAGAATACTGGATGAAGAGGTGGAATTGTCTATTTCTACCCGGGAAAAGGAAATTTTTCGCGATCATATTGTGCATTTGGGAATCACGTCTATGAGTGCAGAATCCAAAACCAATCCCGGAGGATACGTTGTAGCGCCTGAATCTCTGGAACAATTTGAAATTTCCGACGGGCGTAGTACTGAAATTATCGCGCAAATGCTCTCAAAAAGCGGAATTGAACCGGTGTGGAAAGACTGGGAAAAAAGATGGTAGACGATGTTGACAGAAAATGATAAGCAGCGGTACCTTCGGCATATTCTGCTGAAAGAGATCGGTGAGGAAGGGCAGTTAAAACTGAAAAAAGCCAAAGTCCTGGTCATTGGGGCAGGTGGCCTGGGATGTCCTGTTTTACAATACCTGGCAGCTGCCGGAGTAGGGAAAATTGGGATTATTGACAATGACATAGTTGATATTTCCAATTTACAGCGGCAGATACTTTTTTCAGAAAAAAATGTGGGTCAGCCAAAAGTGCTGGCGGCCAAAACCCGCCTGCAGGAAATGAATTCTTCTATTGAAATCGTCACGCACAATGAACGATTGGGAGCGGAAAATGCAGAGGAATTATTTTCCCAATATGACCTCATTGTAGAGGGCAGCGACAATTTCACCACAAAATATCTCGCAAATGATGCGGCGGTCCTTACAGGAAAACCTTTGGTTTTTGGTTCTATTTTTAAGTTTGAAGGCCAGGTGGCGGTTTTTAATTATCAAAACGGCCCCACCTATCGATGCCTTTTTCCTGAATTCGGTGCTCCCGAAGATATGCCCAATTGCAGTGAAGTTGGTGTGCTGGGAATTTTGCCGGGAATTATAGGGAGCCTGCAGGCAAATGAAGTGCTAAAGATCATTTTGGGAATTGGAGATGTGCTTTCAGGAAAACTATTTCTGTTAAACGCTCTTGTGATGGAGACGCAAATTCTTTCATTTTCGAAAAATATGGAAGTGGTGATTGATAAGCTCGAAGAACTGGATTTTGTCTGTAAAACTTCGAATGTAAAATTGTTGTCCTATCAGGAATATCGGGCAAGCCAGGATAAATATACGCTGGTGGACGTGCGAACTTCAGCAGAAAGAGCTGCAGTAAATATTGGAGGTTTACATATTCCCCTTTCAGAAATTAATCTCCGTTATCTGGAATTGGAGCGGGAAGATAATTTGCTGGTTTATTGTGGTTCAGGAAAACGCAGTGCAGCGGCCATTTCGATGCTGCAGAAAATTCTTCCGCATAAAAATTTTTACAATTTAGAAGGAGGGCTTCACAAAGTTTCTTAAGCAAACCGGAAAAATATGTAAATTCGCTGGGTTATTAAACCGTGAAGATGTTGGAAGCTGAATTATTTGAACAACTGGAATTTAAGGAAAACTCTTTTTATGAGAAGATCATTTCCGGGTTGTTGGAAGATAATTACTGTATTGTGGAGAATTTTTTCGATCTGGAAGAAGTGGCGATCCTTCGCAAATCATTGCTGGATAAATATGAAAATGACGCCTTTAAAAAGGCTGCCATTGGGAACAGGACCAATGAAAATGTTGAAAGATCCGTACGGGGTGATTTTATTCTATGGATCAATGAAGCCGATGCCGGAGCAGCTGAAAGAATTTTTTTCAACAAGTTAAATTCGCTGATAGAATACCTTAACAAGACGTGTTTTTTGGGGATACTGCAAAAGGAGTTTCATTATGCATTATATCCTGAGGGAACATTTTACAAACGGCATTTGGATACTTTTCAGAATGATGACCGGCGAAAACTTTCCCTGGTTTGTTATTTGAATGATGAGGACTGGAAACCGGAGAATGGCGGTGAATTGGTTATTTATAAAGAAGAAAACGGGATTGAAGTCGCAAAAAATATTTATCCGTTGTCGGGCAGAGTGGTTATTTTTGAAAGTCAGATGTTGGAACACGAAGTGAAACCTGTAAAAACCACTCGATTGAGTATTACCGGCTGGTTAAAGACCCGATAGTTATTTTTTGAATTTTTTATAAACGACTACACCTATTAAGGCAATTGCCAATATCAGCCACATTCCCATTCCACTCAAAAAGCTGAAAATTCCCTGGGTTTCTTCATTCATAATCTTGATTTTGAGGATTTTTCTCGTTTTTTTCTCCAGCTATAACGGGCATAGTAAAAAATTGCCAGGAGAAGAATAATGGCAAGGAGGTACCATTTATTTTCCACGATGAATTCCCATATCGTAAAACCCCATTCCTGTTCAGGTCTGGGCGGTTGATCTTTTGGAATTTCTAATTGAAGGGGCATAATCTATATTTTTATTGAAGATAATAAAAATTTCAGTAAGCTTTGATTTTTATAGCTCTGTTCCTTCTTTTTTCTTTCTGAATAAAATAAAGAATGCAATAAGGAAAATAAACATTATTGACAGTATTAAAAACATCACCCAATTTTGACCAATAAAGGATCCAATTTCAAATCCATATTGAAATGCTTTTCCCTGGTGAAGAGCGATGGTTTTAAAACTTAAATCCATCTTTTATTTTTTGAATTTTTTCAATGTATTTTTAGTAAAATCTGACAACACTAATTCCCCTGAAATTTCAGCGCGTTCCTGAAGAAGGTATTCCCAACTTTCGGTATTTTTCCATAGTATCTTTTTCATTTCAAATAATGCGTCCGGATTATAAGAGGCCAGTTTTTCTGAAAAAACAAGCATTTCCTTATCCATGTCTTTAATAGTTTCGAATACGTGTGAATATAAGCCTTTTTCCTGGGCCCAATATGCATTTCTCCATTCGTGTGCCGCCAGGGTTAATTCGGCCAAAGCAGCCACTCCAATTTTGCGTTCCACCGCAGGGGCTATCACAAAAGGGCCAATCCCAATACTCAATTCCGAAAGTTTTATAGCCGCAGCTTCTGTCGCCATGATATAATCACAGGCAGCTGCCAGTCCAACCCCGCCGCCCACAGTTTTTCCCTGAATCCGGCCAACGATCAGTTTTTTACAATTTCTCATGGCATTGATCACATTGGCGAATCCTGAGAAGAATAATTTGCCCTGTTGCATGTTTTCAATTGCCATCAGTTCATCAAAAGAAGCTCCCGCGCAAAAGGCTTTTTCCCCTTCCGATCTCAAAATGATCACTTGAACCTTTTCATCGTCAGAGAGTTTTTGAAATTCCTTCTGCAATCGCTCCAGCAGCTCAGAAGGAAAAGAATTGCTCGCCGGATGCCCAAATTCTATAGTGGCAATTTTGTTTACAATTTTAGTATATAAACTTCCGTTTTCGCGTGTGGTGATCATATCTCAAATGTTTTGTGTAAATGTAAATATAATGCTTAAAAGTTACCAATTCCGAAAAGTTGTCTTCCGGAAGAAATTGCAACATTAAAAATGTAACAAAATATGGATCAAAGCTCTTTATGTAAATATTTTCTTCGGAATTGAATCACCAAAGCACCGCTTCTTATTAGCATCCATACAAAAAAGGCGATCCAGATGGCGTGCAGTTTCAAACCGAAATAATCTGCGATGAAAAGGGTGGGCCAAAAACCTAAAAATGTCGCCACAAGCAAAACATTTCGAAGGTATTTTGCTTCCCCCAGGCCTTTAAAAATTCCGTCGAACATAAACGCGATTGCATTCACCGGCTGCATCAATAAAACCATCCAAAAAACCGAAGAGAACAAAATCAGCACCCCGGTTTCCTTATTGAAGATCAGCCCAATTTCGTTGTAAAACAAGCCGCAGATCCCCATCAAGATAAAAGCGATGATCACTGAATATTTGCTTAATTTTTTGCTCAATTCCCATAAGTTTTTATAATCCCGGGAACCAAGCAAGCGACCGCTAATGGCATTTCCCGCATTGGCATACCCATCTATAAAAAAGGAGAAAAACAGCCAGATATTCATCAAAATGCTTTGGGCAGCGATATAATATTTTCCGTAGCCGGTAGCATAGGAAGTGGCAAGATATATGGCAAAATTAAGCGCAGCGGTGCGAACAAACAGATTGGCGGCCATTATCAGCAAGCCTTTCAGTTGCGGATTAATATTAAAACTCAGTTTTAAATTGAAAGGGGTTTTTTTAAAGAAAAACCACAAGGCCATTACCAACATAACGGCTTGCGCGGCTAAACTGGCATAGGCGGCACCTCTTAAATGCATGGCAGGAATAAAGCCATCAACCCCGTAAACCAGCAAAAAATCCAAAATTGCATTGACTATTGCCCCGGAAATGCTGCATATCATCGCCCACAGCGTATTTTGAAGACCCCTAAAGACACCGAATATCGCAAAGGTCACCAAAGTAAGCGGATAACCCAAAGCCCTGATTTGGTAATAATCTTCGGAATAACTTAAAATCAAAGCTTGGGCATTGTACGCGTTGAAAATTGCAGAGGCAAAATAAGCGGTCAATCCATAAATGGCGAGACTTAACAGAAAGTTGAAAAGAATGACCTGCGGGATTAATGTTTTTACAGCATGCAATCTGTTTGCCCCTAAATGTTGGGAAACAATAGAGGAAATGGCAGTTTTTGTTTGCGCCACGATCCAGATGATCGCAGAGAGGAATGAACCCACGATCCCTGCTGCCGCAAGTGCTTCTATTGGATTCTCTTCAACATTGCCAATTACGGCGATATCGGTTAGTGAAATAAGTGGTTCGGCAATCCCAGCGATAATGGCAGGAATTGCAAGGCGGTTGATATTTTTAAAGCTGACGGAAGTTTTCAAGATTGGATTTGATAGTACAAATGTAAGCTAAGATAGCTTCTTTTTAAGAACTTGTTTATGGTGAAATTGAAGAGTGGAGAATCGTGCACAGCCAAAAATTCAAAGGACAGGGGGAACCGATGTTAATTTACCAGGTTTTAAACTTTTCTGCTGTTTCAGTAAAACACAAAAACCATCCCGTAAAGGATGGTTTTGTGGAGAATATCGGAGTCGAACCGATGACCTTTTGGCTGCCAGCCAAACGCTCTAGCCAACTGAGCTAATCCCCCAATAACAGCGCCAAAGGTAAAACAAATATTTAAAGGGATAAAATCTTATTTTGATTCTTTGTCAATCTTTTTAGGATAGAAAAACGGTTTAATAATCCTTGGGTTTACCATCTATGGGGCTTGAGCTCTTCTGGTCTAAAAACTTCATAGTCCCGTCAAGTACATATTTAAACGCTATTGGGAATTCATCCCGTGTCCAGGGGTGGGAGGTGCCATATACGTGATCGGCACTTTCTACAAGAAGAAGTTCAGTCAAAGGACTCCATTCAAAAAGCTTCCCGGAATCACTCATTGGTACCGAGGTGTCGTTACTTCCGTGAATAATTAAATGAGGGATTTTCAGGGATTTTGTGGCTTTTGAGATGGTGAGTCGATTTTCATTTTCCTTAAAATTGGTGTAAAACTGAAAATGATGTGGAAGTTGTCGTTTTGTGCGTGAATTGATAACATAATTCACGCCCTTTTTTTTCCATTTTTCCAATTGTTCTTTTTTCGGGAAACGCGAACCAAAATCGCTTACCGAAGAAAAGGTGACAAGCTTATTGATACGATCATCTTCTGAAGCTTTGATAATTGCAATCCCGCCGCCGCGGGAATGGCCTATTAAATTGATTTTTGAAGTATCCAGATGCCCCGCAAAGTCAAAATCCGGAAGCAACAACCAATCAATTACAGATTTCAGGTCGTCGAGTTCT
>JAENXB010000351.1 GCA_016649785.1 Flavobacteriaceae bacterium | reverse complement strand
TAAAAAGGGGAGGCGAACCTCCCCATAATTTAATGATCAATAATTATCCCCGTCTTCTTCTCCGAGAAGTGAATTTTTCCAATTCGTCTTTTTCACCTGTTTCGTCGTGTTCCTCAGTTTCAGATTCCTCAGTTTCAGTATCTTCTGGAGGAGTAACACCTTTGTCTTCAGGTTCATCATCAGGAGTTGCAACTTCAAGCTGAGGTAAAGTTTCCTTTTCCTCAGCTTGAATACACCATTTCCTCAATTCAGACAGCTTGAGTTGCTCAATTTCTTCGAGATAAGCATCATATTCCTCATCCTCATAATTATCAGCAATGAATGCTTTAAGATATTTCTTTGCTTTCACTTTTGGCCACTCCGTCATATCCTCTTCATCAGGCTCAGGATCTTCCTCTTTGGTAGTTTCCTTTGTCTCTTCAGTTTTGGTTGCACCCCTTTTACCACGGCCTGTTGATTTTTCTTCCTTCTTAGTTTCCTCTTTTTCTTCCTTTTCACGAACAGGACAAATCTTTTGAATTTCTTCCAATTCATCAAGGAATTCATCATTCTCAAAAATTCCGAATTTTTCCTTTTTATCAAAAAGTTGCAAACCATTTACAGCCATATCAAAATCAGTATCATAATAACAGTCAACATACAATTCAGTTAACGATTCTTTAGATAATAATTCATTCAATTGAGCCTCGGTAACCCTGTTTTCCTCACAGAATTCTTCCCAAGTTTGACGTTTCTTCGGATTCAATTTATCCAATGTATATTCATATTTACCCTTGTCATTTTTTTCCTTCTTAACAACTAAAGGGTAACCCTCATCAACATCCGAGAACGGATCATAATCCAAAATTGATTCTTCCTCTTCCTCAATGGCAGCTGTAATTTTATCCATTGTTTTAATCCAATTTCCCCAGATTTCCCAACGTCCAAGCAAATTATCTTTGAGAGCATAAGCTACAAAATTAGTAGAAGGTAAAATACCCCATACCCAGCCTTTTGGGGATTTAAAACCTGTTATTGGTTGTAAGAATGTTTCACGTTCTTTTTTACCTTCAATTCCCTCTGACAATGTTTTAACATACGAAACGTATAATTCAACAGGATCTTTTCCCAAAGCCCTTAAATTTTCATTACCATGTTGGGTCGCAATAAAAATCTTACGATTCTGGAAAATCATTTTACCTGTTTCCTCACCATCTTTAATTTCAGGTAATTCACATTCCAAAGTTGATGTTCTCATAGGACGGTACGGTGGTTCAGTCTCGGGATTATGAGCTGGCATAATACGAAGCTCGTTTCTGCCATCTTCAATTTTAATAAATTGTGCCCTTCTGTTTCCACCCAAAAGTTGAATGTCTTTTTTCTTTGCATCCTCTTTTGTTTCACGAATTTTGCTCAATTTTGAGCCTTTAAATTTACTTCTGTCAAATTTCTCTGCCATCTTTTTACTTTTTTAAATTAAACTTATTTTCTGTTTTTATTAATACGCTCCGTAATGGATTGTTTCTTTTTTATTAAAATTCCATTGACTTTACCGTCAATTAATGTATCCCACAGTTCAGCTTCCGTGAGTCCGGATATTAAATTATTCAATTTTTTATCTTTTGATTGTACTGACCAATAGAAGGAATCTACTTTAGAAAATACTTCCTGTGCCGTAAATACATTCTTTTGTTTTATTTGCCAAGCTTTATCAAGTATCACTGCTTCATCCAAAGACTTCTCTGTAAGTTTTATTGATTCATTTTCAACTTTAATTCTTCCACCATTATCAGCACCCTCACGTCTAAAATCTTTACGTAATGTGGCTTCATAAATTTTTGCGG